>NZ_RJTZ01000047.1:0-24807 GCF_024343515.1 Aquitalea sp. S1-19
ACATAGACCGCGGCGAGCCTTCGCTGGTACAGTCGGGATTCGAGCTTTACACCGGCCGCCGCTACCGTGTCGCCGTCAATGTGTGCCGCAAGCAGATGACCGCGTGGGTAGACGGCCAGCCCTTGCTGCGCCACAGCGACCCCATGCTTGCCGGCGGCGTGCTGGGCCTGCGCGCCAACGGCAGCGTCAATTTCTCCAAGGTGCGGGTCAAGGCACTGGACAGCGTCGACTGCCCGCGCGATTTTGCCGCCAGCGAACCGCGTGGGTAGACGGCCAGCCCTTGCTGCGCCACAGCGACCCCATGCTTGCCGGCGGCGTGCTGGGCCTGCGCGCCAACGGCAGCGTCAATTTCTCCAAGGTGCGGGTCAAGGCACTGGACAGCGTCGACTGCCCGCGCGATTTTGCCGCCAGCGACTTCATGCGCCACGCCCAGGGCATGCCGCCGCCCGCCCCTCTGCCGTTCTGCTTTAGCTGCTAGTCACCCAGCCGGCGCACCGGCAGCAGCGCCTTGCCTGCCCAGAACGCCCACTCGGCCAGCCCGGCGCCGGGCAAGCCCGTCCACGCAAACGCGCGACTGCGGGCAAACAGACCGTAGCCGGCAACCTCGAGCCCGCAGCGCGGCAGCAGGCCAAGCTCGGAACGGTACAGGCCTTGCAATGCACGGGTGCGCTGGGGAACCCAGCGGCCACCGGGCAGGCCGATCTCGACGCGGTACGCCGTCTGCCCGTCCTTGCTGTCTGCCAGCACGCGCATCGGCTGCGCAGCTTCGTTCGGCCACAGTATCTCGAAGCGCCCGGCCAGCCCCGGGCAATCCGTCGCGCCGGCCAAGCCGGCGCACAAGCTAAGTGCCAACGCTAAACGTCTCATTGCCCGTCATCCTCCAGACCGGTGCGGTACACGCAGTAGCCCTCCAGCCCGCCCAGCGCCAGCGTTTTGGCGTCGGCGCTAAGCCTGAGCGCAAGCTCGCTGTAATGGCCGCCCGCGCTCGGGCACTTCGCAAGCGTGCCTTCACGGCCGCTTTGCAGATCCCGCCACGATGGATGGCGGCTATCGAAACCCTCACCATCCGGCCACAGATAGTAGCGGCCAGTACGCGAAAATGCGCCCAGATTGTGCAGCCCGCGCGGTGGCTCGAATTTCTTGCCGCTACGGCGCAGCACCACCTGCCCGCCCTCGCCGGCAAGCTGCAACGCACGCCCGTCCGCCGATGCGCGCACCGAGAACACCTGCCCCAGCGCTTGCCCTGCGAGCCTCTCGGCAGCGATGGTCTCGTCGCCGTGCGCGAGCCTCAGCTGCCACGCCTCGTTTTGCCACACCCGCCACGCCGTCAGCGCGCCCTCGCGCGCGAACAAGACCGGGCGCACGTCGGCAAGCTGCTCTGTCGCCGGCTCGCCCACGCGCCACCGCGCGATACCGGCGCTCACCGTCTCGCTCGCCTCCTTGCCAAGCCCGGCAAGCGCAAGCAGTTGATCGCTAAACGCAGCAAAGCGCGCCGTATCCTGTGCACTGGCTTCATCCAGATGCAGTGCACGCGCGCTTTGCCGGTAGCCGCCATCCGCCTGCCACCACCAGCCGCGATAGCTGCCGGTATCCGACGGATTGCCCGTGGCGGGGCGCACATAGTAGTAGCCGACCGCCGTCTTCATGTCGGCGCTGACCGCCAGCGTCTCGCCCCACTCGCCCTCTGCCGGGCCTTGCAGCGTGCGCGACAGCGCGCGCCGCGCCAGCGCCGCCTCGCTTGGCCGCCGGGTGGATGCGAACAGCCGCGTGCCGTCGGCCGAGATCGCAAACGGCAGCCACAAGGGTTCGGGCAGCAGGCGATAGCCTTGAGTCGCCTGCCACACAAAGCCCTGCGGCACCGCGTCGGCCGATGTCTGCAACCAGCCAACCACCGTATTGCCATCGGCGCTGGCATCGATCACGCCGCTGAATGCGGCCGCAGCCTTGGGCAGCAGCCGCTCGCGCTTGCCATCACGGCCGATACGCCACGCATCCAGCCCCCCGTCTTGCCCGGCACCGAGCAAAGCGACGCGACCATCGCGACTCAGCCGCGCACGCTGCACATAATCAAAACCGGTCAGCGGCCTCAGCCGCCCGCCCACTTCCAACACCGGCGCGCCCGCGCGCAGCGGCTCAGGGCGAAAGTCCTCATCGCCCAATAGCTCGGGCAGGTTCTTGAGCCGGGCAAGCAGCGCAGCCGGTGGTGGCGCAGCCGGCGACAAGGCCAGCCGGGTACTGCCATCAGCCGACTGCTCGACTAATTGCACGCCGGTCTGCAGCCGTGGTGCCGCAGCCTGGGCTGCACCCGCCAGCAGCAACAGGGGAATCATCCAGGCGCGCATCACCACTCCTTGAACAGGCAGAAGGAATCGGGATGGCTGACGGCCAGCGTGTTGCCGTCCGCCGACAGGAACACCAGACCGTAACTCGAGCTGCCGGAACGGCAGCTACGCGCATCGACGCGCGCGCCGTCCCAGCGCAACACCGGGCGCACGCCGGCGGGATCGTTGACATAGATGCCGGCGACGGTGCGGCCATCGGCGGAAAATGCAGCCGGCTGCGCGCGCGTGGCGGCAACAGTTGGCGCCAGCGCCTGGCCATCCAGCAACTGCACGCTGCGCCCGGCTTCGTCGCGCAGCCACATGCGCCGTCCGTCGACGCTGATCGCCCGCAGCGCCAGTTCCCCCTGCAAGTCTGCAGGCAGCAACGGCGCCAGCGCACGCTCGCCGTGGGCGCCGATTTCGGCCAGCGCACCGCTGCCATCGCGCACGATAAAGGTCTTGCCATCGCGCGACATCGCCTCGAGTTCGGCATTTTCTTTCAGCGCCTGTACCTTGCCGTCCTGCCATAGCCAGGCGTGCTTGCGCAGCGCACCCAGCCGGTTGGCGTCGCCCAGCGCATACGCCTTGAGCACGGCGCGCTCGACAGCGGACGCTTCAGGTGCGCCGACCTTGGCATCAAACATCGGCGGCTTGGGCGACTCGACAAAGCCCGCGTCGCGGTCCCACAAGAAACCCTGCCACAATGGCTTGTCGGCGCGTTTGACATAGCCCGCCAGGCGCTGGCCATCGTCGCTGGTGCCCACCAGCGCCCAGTCGGCAATCGCCTTGTTACCGCCTAGCGGATCTTCACTGGCAAACTGCTCCACCAGCGCATTCTGACGCAACTGGCCCAGCGTACCGGCAAGACCGGTACCGGCCAGCGTGCGGCCATCGGCACTGAGCGCACGCGGCAGACTGAGCGTCGCATCCAGCACGGTTAGCCCCTCACCTTGGTGCCAGACAAAACCCTGCGGCAAACTATGGCGATCGCGCAGCAGCCAGCCGGCGACCACTTGGCCATCGCCGCTGATCGCGCTGACACCAGAGAGCCAGGCGCTGCCGTCCGGCACCAGCGCTTCAGGCTGGCTACCCGCCTGCCAGCGCAGGGCGCGCAGCGTGCCTGCGCTGCCGGCGGCAAACGCCAGCGTGCGCCCGTCGGCCGAGAAGCGGGCTGACAACGGTGTGAAATAGCTGTCGGCGGGCAGGCCGGCGCTGCTCTCGCGCTCTCCCGTACGCAGCGCCAGGCCACCGGCCGGGCTCAGCGTCGCCAACTCGTCGTAGCCCAGCCTGAGCGCAAGCTCTGGCACCAGCTCGCCGCCAGCGTCGCTGAGCCGGCTGGCCGGTGAGCGCACCAGCTGCGCACTGCCATCAGCGGATAGCGCATCCAGGGTACGGTCGGTCAGCTGGATATAAGAAGGCGCCGGCGCGGCGAGGAGCGGCGGTGCAGCACAGACAAGGCCCAAGGCCAAGATCAGGGATTTTTTCATGACAAGGTCGCGCAAAAACAAAACAAGAGATTTTACTCGCATAAGCGCTACCAGACGACCCGCCCAGCCATCACGCCGTCGCAAGACCGCCATGATCAAGCCCCATGCACTTAACGCCAAGTGCACGACGCGAGCGCACCACCGCCAGGCGGAAGCGGCAAGCTAAACAAAGTCCAAAACCGGTCAGCGCCAAGGCAGATCCAATAAAAAACCGGCAAGGCTTTGCGCCTTGCCGGTTACCGTTTGAAACCACCTCTCGCAGCTAGGCCTTCAAGTCGAAGCGGTCGGCATTCATCACCTTGACCCAGGCGGCGACAAAGTCACGGACGAACTTTTCCTGGTTATCGTCCTGCGCATAAACCTCGGCATAGGCACGCAGGATGGAGTTGGAACCCAACACCAGATCAACCCGGCTTGCCGTCCACTTGACCGCGCCGCTGGCGCGATCGCGCAGCGTGTACAAGCCGTCGTCAGCCGGATGCCAGCTATAGGCCATATCGGTCAGGCCGACGAAAAAGTCGGTAGTCAGTGCGCCCACGCGGTCGGTAAAAACGCCGTGGCTGCTATTGCCGTAGTTGGCACCCAGTACGCGCAAGCCGCCGACCAGCACCGTCATTTCCGGCGCTGTCAGCCCCATTAGCTGGGTGCGCTCGAGCAGCAACTCTTCGGCGCTGACTGCGTAGTCCTGCTTCAGCCAATTGCGATAGCCGTCATGCAAGGGCTCCAGCACTGCAAATGACTCGATATCGGTCATGTCCTGACTGGCATCGCCTCTGCCGGCGGCAAACGGCACCTCAATCGCAAAACCGGCTGCGCGTGCCGCCTGCTCAACGCCGACATTGCCCGCCAGCACGATGACGTCGGCCACGCTGGCACCGCTTTGGGCGGCGATAGGCTCAAGCAGTGCCAGCACACGAGCCAGCCGCTCGGGCTCGTTACCCGCCCAGTCTTTTTGCGGCAATAGCCGGATGCGGCCACCGTTGGCGCCGCCGCGCTTGTCCGAACCACGGAAAGTGCGTGCGCTGTCCCACGCGGTGCTCACCAGATCGGCAACCGACAGGCCGCTGGCGGCGATTCGGGCTTTGACAGCGGCGATATCGTAAGCGGTCGGACCGGCGGGGGACGGATCTTGCCAGATCAGGTTTTCTGCCGGCACATCGGGGCCGATGTAGCGGGTTTTTGGCCCCAGATCGCGATGGGTAAGCTTGAACCAGGCACGGGCAAACACTTCCGAAAAGTAGGTGTGATCTTGATAAAAACGCTCGGCAATCACGCGATAGGCCGGGTCCATCTTCATGGCCATGTCGGCGTCGGTCATGATCGGGTTGTAGCGGATACTGGCGTCCTCGACATCGACCGGCTTGTCTTCTTCCTTGATATTGACCGGCTCCCATTGATGCGCGCCGGCCGGGCTCTTTTTCTGCTCCCATTCGTAGTTCAGCAAGAGATGGAAGTAGCCGTTGTCCCAGCGTGTTGGATGCGTGGTCCACGCACCTTCAAGGCCGCTGGAGACGGTGTCGCGGCCGATGCCGCGCTTAGTTTTGTTGATCCAGCCCAAGCCCTGATCTTCCGGCAGCGCACCTTCCGGTGCAGGCCCGAGCAGGCCGGCGTCGCCGTTGCCATGGCATTTGCCCACCGTGTGGCCACCGGCGGTCAGCGCCACCGTTTCTTCGTCATTCATCGCCATGCGGGCAAAGGTGACGCGTACGTCTTGTGCGGTTCTAAGCGGGTCCGGCTGGCCGCCGACGCCCTCCGGGTTCACATAGATCAAGCCCATCTGCACGGCAGCCAGCGGGTTTTCCAGCGAGTCACGCTTGTCATCCTGATAGCGGGTGGCGCCCAGCCACTCTTTCTCCGAGCCCCAGTAAACGTCCTGTTCCGGATGCCAGATGTCCTCGCGCCCAAAGGAGAAGCCATAGGTTTTAAGCCCCATTGATTCGTAGGCCATGTTGCCGGCCAGTACGATCAGGTCGGCCCAGCTAAGATGGTTGCCGTATTTCTTTTTGATCGGCCACAGCAGGCGGCGCGCCTTGTCCAAGTTGACGTTGTCCGGCCATGAATTCAGCGGGGCAAAACGCTGGTTGCCATGCCCCGCGCCACCGCGCCCGTCCGCCGTGCGGTAGGTGCCCGCAGAGTGCCAGGCCATGCGTATCATCAGGCCGCCGTAGTGACCCCAGTCGGCCGGCCACCAGGGCTGACTCTGGGTCATGAAGTCTTTGAGGTCTTGCTTCAGCGCCTGTACATCGAGCTTTTTGACTTCTTCCCGGTAGTTGAAGCCAGCGTCCATGGGGTTGGTCTTGCTGTCATGCTGGTGAAGAATGTCGAGATTGAGTGCATGTGGCCACCAATTCATATTCGTGCTGCCAACCTCGGTATTGGCACCATGCAATACCGGGCACTTGCCCGCACTTCCCTGTTTGCTTTGCATACATCCAGCTCCTTGTTTGATGCGTGAATGACTTCATGAAAACGACAGCAAAAAACCAGCTCATGGCAAAGTGCACACCCAAAGCGCCATGCCGGTTACCCAGTCAGTCTATGCGATGATTTTTTGTTTGCCATACACCGGCCCTACACCAAAGACGCGCAAGGCTCGCCCGGCAGGCGCTCAAGGTGGACTCTTTGCCTTGCGGCTGGCCGATACATGAATACAGACACAAATACGCCATTGACAAACTTAGCGAGCGGTATTTATCTTTAACGCATGACTGATACCCTCGCCGCCTTTCTAGACCAGCACGCGCTTATCCATCAGCGTTTCGAACACCCGCCGGTATTCACTTGCGAAGAAGCGTCGCGACTGTGCCCGGCCATGCCCGGCGCCGAAACCAAGAATCTGTTTTTATGTGACAACAAAGGCAAGCGCCATTTTCTGGTGTCAATGCCGGCCGAAAACAGCGTCGACTTAAAAGCGCTGGCATCCATGCTGGAGGTCAAAAGCCTGCGTATGGCCTCCCCCGAACGCCTGTTGCGCTATCTGGGGCTGACCCCGGGTGCCGTGACCCTGTTGGCCGCCTTCAACGATGCCGAACACGCCGTCGAAGTGGTGATTGATCAGGTGCTATGGGCGGCGGACGCGGTGTTGTCGCACCCGCTGGTCAATACCGCCACCTTGTCCTTGCCGCATGACTCGCTCGCGCGTTTCCTCGCGCTCACCGGTCACACGCCGCGCATCATCGACGTTCCGCAGCCCGGCTAAAGCACGCGCCGTTTGCGGCTAGCAACCGGCGGGCCAAGTTGTGCAGTGTGATTCCGGCGATGCGGCCTGTTTTTACTATTGCGCACCGCACCAATACATTGGTATAACTCTCGTCCCGACGGACTACCGCCGGATGCCGCACTGCGGCCCCACCGGGAACAAGAGAAGATCGTGGAGACGACCGCGCCGGACAATCCGGCATCCCGTCCATAGCCTCGCAGCCGGCGACAAGACCTGCGCGGGCAAACCGAAAGAAGACCATGGTTACCCAACGTGATATCGACGACTGGGCCGAGCTCGACGTAGCTTGATCCAAAAAGGGAAACGGCATCTTTGCCGTTTCCCTTTTTAACTGCACTGCCATGGCGAACGCCACCCAAGCTGGGCAACCCGCTTTATACCTTGATCACGCCCGCCAGATACAAAGCGACGACGGCAACATCCAGCCCGATCAGCAGCAGCAAATATATCTTTTCCCGCCCCTGAAAAACCGGAGCCGAAGGCGCCTGCTCTTTGCGCGACCAGATATAGACCGGCAGCCCGACCGTCAGCAGCAACGGAATCATGGCCACATATTGCAGCCCCCCCGCATAGAACATGAACAGGCAGAACACAAAGCCGATTGCACCGCTGGCCGTAGCCAGACGCAGCCCCTTATCGCTGCCCACATACTTCTGGTAATCCCCGTTTCTGCACATTTTGAACAGGAACAAGGTTGCGGCCAGATAGGCTGGCAAAACCATGACCGTGGTAATGCTCAGCATGGTGTTCCAGGCATTGTTGGAGAAGTACACCAGCAACATTGCCGCCTGCATGATGAAGCTGCTGACCCACAACGATACCGATGCGGACGCATTCTTGTTGGTCCTGGCAAAGGCTTTGGGGAAGGTGCCATTCACGCCGGCTGCCCACGGTATTTCGGCACACAACATCGTCCATGCCAGCCATCCGGCCAATACCGAGACAATCAGGCCGACATTCATCAGCCATGCCCCCCAGTCACCGACCACCATCTGCAAAACCCCGGCAGTCGACGGGTTGGCGACACTCTTGAGCAGCGATTGCGGCGCAATACCGAACGGCAACACCGATAGCAAGACATACACCAGCAGGGCAACCACGAAACCGATCAGCGTGGCCTTGCCCACATCCGATTTGTTCTTGGCCCGCCCAGACAACACCACGGCCCCCTCTACCCCGATAAAAGCCCATAACGCCACAATCATCGGCGACATCACCTGCGAAGTGATCGAGCCTAAATCCTGACTGGTTTTTGCCGCCGCATGTCCCCAGAAGTCGCTGACCAGCATGTGCGGGTTCATGGCAAAACCGGCGATCACGATGAATAAAACCAGAGGCACCAGTTTGGCTACCGTCCCGATGGTGTTCACGATGCCCGAGACCTTCATGCCCGACAGCACCAGAAAGTTGTATGCCCAGATCAGGATGGAGCCGAAGATGATCGAATTCAGATTGTTCCCGCCGGTGAACACGCCGGGGAAAAAGTAGTTGAATGCATCCATCAGAATGACGGCAAAAGCGACATTGCCAAAGGCCGCCATCAGCCAATAACCCCAGGCTGAGATAAAGCCGACAAAAGGACCAAACCCTTCGCGCGCATACATATAGATACCGGCTTGCAGATCGGGGCGTGCATCCGCCAGCATACGAAACGCGTTGGCAATGAAAAACACCCCGACCCCGGTAATCAGCCAGGCAACAATCACCGGCCCGATAGCCGAAGCCTGGGCCATATTCTGTGGCAGGCTGTACACGCCACCACCCAGCATCGACCCGACCACCACCGCAATCAGGGCAAAAAAGCCCAATTTCCCTTGCGTACTTTCTCCGCCCGCAGCGTTCTGGCTAGACATGAGTTGAACTCCAATTGATGGATTCAGATTCCGGATAAAGCTCAGGCTGCGCCGCAGCCCAAGCTCTCCACAGGACAAGCCGACCTAGTGACGACCCTTTTTGACTGCGCTGGAGCGTGTTTGCGTCAGATTTACGCCGGTAAAACGCTTCGCTTCGCGCCCATCCTCGACTAGTGCACGCACCCAGAAATTGCCCTGCTCGTCGACGCTGACACCGTGCACCTCATGCTCGAAGCCCGGAAACGCCCGGTCAAAGACCTGCAATGCAGTCAGATAGGACACGATAGGATTGTCGCCAGCCGGAACCCGCTCACCCGGCATCAGCAACGGAATTCCTGGTGGGTAGGGAACCAGCATGCTGGCTGCGATCCGTCCGGCAAAGTCTTCGACTTTCACGGGCTCAGCCTGATAGCGGACGACTTGCTGGAATGCCGCCGCCGGTGTCAGTATCGGTTGTGGCGCCACGCTGACCGCCGCATCCAGCTGCTGCAACAGCGACAGTTCAGTCATTTTTCCATGCATCGTGTCGCACAGCGTTTTGAGAGACATTTCGGCATAGACGGCATGTGCTTGTGCCAGTTCGGGAATCGCCTCGGCAACGCTCGCGCCTTCGTCGTACAGGCGCTTGAACTCCAGCAAGGTCTCCAGCAACGCACCCCACTTGCCCTTGGTCGTGCCGACCGAGAATAGAATCAGCAACGTGTAGTCGCCGGTGCGGGCGATTTCTGTCCTGCGGCTATCCAGGAATTTGGTCAGGACATAACCGGGAATCCCCCGAGCCTCGACCGTGCCGTCTGCGCGTATGCCCGGACATGTGATGGTCACCTTGACCGGGTCCAGCATGCAGTCGGTGCCGGCAATATCTTCGCTGGCAAAACCATGCCAGTCTTCATCCGCCCCCAATTGCCAGCAGGATGGTTCGCTCCCCAGCAGGCCCGCCGGCGCCTCTTCGAAGCGATAGCGCACTTGCGTTTGCGGGTCCGTGACTTCGCGCGGCTGCAAGACATCGAAGAACCAGCTGTCTGCCCCCTCTTCTTCTTCGAATTTGCGCTTGATCGCAACCACGGCCTTACGGAAGGCAACCGCGTCATCGATGGCTTCTTGCAGCAGCGACTCGCCAGAAGCGCCCTCCATCATGGACACGGCCACATCAATCGAGGCGATGATCGGATAAAAAGGCGAGGTCGTGCCATGCATCATGAAAGCATCGTTAAAGTCCTGAAAACTCAAGGGTGCGCGCGGACTGGTCTTTACATGGATCATCGAAGCCATGGACAGCGCCGGCAGCATCTTGTGTGTCGACTGCACGGCAAAGAGTGTGGGTGCATCCGGCTGATCCGATGCCGCGCCCATGGCAAAGCGGTGACGGTACACAGGGTGGAACTTGGCATACGCATACCACGCTTCATCGAAATGGATGCGCGGCACACTCTGGCCTAGCTGGCGAACCACATCATCCACGTTGTAACAGAAGCCGTCGTAAGTACAGTTGGTCACTACAGCATAACTTGGCGCGGCGCTTGCCGCCCCTTGCGAGAACGCACTGGCCTGAATCAGCTGCTCAACGCTTTTTTTGCCCAGTCTCTCCGTCGGAATCGGGCCGATCAGTCCCCACGCATTACGCGTAGGCTGCAGATAGACAGGGCGGGCATGCGAGAGCGTCAGGCCGTGGTTAAGCGATTTGTGACAGTTGCGATCGACCAGACAGATTTCATCGGCCCCGATCGCGCCTTGCGCAACGATCCGGTTGGAAGCCGAAGAGCCGCCGACACAGTAAAACGTCCACTCGGCGCCAAACGCCTTGGCTGCACGGGCTTCGGACGCTTTTGGCGGCCCGGCGTGCTCGAGATAATCCCCCATTTCGCTGGTCGCCACGCCGATATCGGCCCGCAACATGTTTTCACCGAAAAAGCTTAGAAACTCTGCGCCAACCGGATGTTTCTTGTACGCCATCCCGCCCATATGACCGGGACAATCCCAATAATAATCACCGCTCTCGGTAAATTCTTTGAGCGCCTTAAAATAAACCGGCAACAAATTTTTGTTATATTGCCCTACTGCTGTTTTTATTCGCTCCGAAATAAAGCTCGGCGTTTCCGAATAAATATGGACATACTCCCGAATTTCTTTCAGTACATCAAGTGGCAATATGGAAAAAACATGATTGCTATCCGACAGCAAGAAAATAGGCAAATCGGCATTGCGTTCGCGAACCATACCAACCATCTCGCCTATATGCGCCAAGCCGGCAGATGCATCCCCCGCAGCATCGACATACACACCTATCGCACCTAAATCCATGCTTTCCTTAAGAAAAATCTCGGAATCCTGCACCGTACAGGCATACTCGGTCTCGAATCCTTGCTGCAGCAGCGCGCCGACGATTCGGCCCACTGCCTGCGCAGCAGGCGTATCTTTACCGGACAAGACTCCATTTAAAACCAGCAGTATTTTCTTGTTTGTTGACATCATTCTTTTCCCAATCAGTTTCAATTGGACAGAAAGGTTTTGCCAAAACCATCCTGCCTGTGAAACAGGCATAGGCACCACTAGCCTGAAACTCATACACCAACGACGCCCAAGCCATTTACCAAACGACAACCATACTTTAGCAGCCAAAAAACGGAATTCCATTTGCAGACGTGAAAGATTGCCTATTGCGGAAATAACAAATGATTTTAACTACTGAATTCCACCGGTTCTGGCAGCGTTTTTTTGGTGCGCATTCTCTTGTTTTCGCCAGCCACTTCGCGATGACAATTGCGGCTTTCCCTAATGGGGAAAGCCGCAATTACCCAGCGACGGTCCGACAGCTAGCATGCGTTCACGACTTAAAAACCGTGTCGTCAGAATTGCTAACAGGAAGCTACGTCATGCCTCAGAAACCGCTCTACACCCGTTTGTATTTCCAGGTGCTGCTCGCCATCGCGCTCGGGGTTGCGCTGGGTGCCTTCATGCCGGAAATGGGCGCCAAAATGAAGCCGCTGGGTGATGCCTTTATCAAGCTGATCAAGATGATGATCGCCCCCATCATCTTCACCACCGTCGTCGTCGGCATCGCCAAGATGGGCGACATGAAGGAAGTTGGGCGGGTCGGCATGAAGTCGCTGCTCTACTTCGAAGTGGTCACCACGCTGGCACTGGTGATCGGTCTGGTGGTGGTCAATGTGCTGAAGCCTGGCGCCGGCCTCAATGTCGACCCGGCCACGCTGGACGCCTCTTCCATCTCCAAGTACACCGATGGTGCCAAGGAGATGAGCACTATCGATTTTCTGATGCACATCATTCCGGACACGGTAGTCGGCGCCTTTGCAGGTGGCGAGATCCTGCAGGTGCTGCTGTTTTCGGTCTTGCTGGGTCTGGCGCTGACCCGTCTGGGCGACAAGGGCAAGCCGCTGGTTTCCATTCTTGACGAGTTCTCGCACGCCCTGTTCGGCATCATCGGCATGCTGATGAAACTGGCTCCGATCGGTGCCTTCGGCGCGATGGCGTTCACCATCGGCAAATACGGTATCGGCTCGCTCAAGCAGCTGGGTTTCCTGATGCTGTGCGTCTACATCACCTGCTTCGCCTTCGTGTTCGTGGTACTGGGCACTATCGCCAAGCTGCACGGCTTCAGCCTGATCAAGTTCCTCGCCTACATCAAGGAAGAACTGATCCTGGTGCTGGGCACCTCGTCGAGCGAAACCGCACTGCCGCGCATGATGAGCAAGCTGGAAAACCTGGGCTGCTCCAAGCCGGTGGTCGGCATGGTGATTCCGACCGGCTATTCGTTCAATCTGGACGGCACCTCGATCTACCTGACCATGGCGGCCATCTTTATCGCGCAGGCCACCAATGTCGAACTGACGCTGGCCGAAGAACTGGGCATTCTGGGCGTGCTGCTCTTGACCTCCAAGGGCGCGGCAGCGGTCACCGGCGGCGGCTTTATCACGCTGGCTGCAACGCTGGCCACCCTGGGCGGCAAGCTGCCGGTGGAAGGTCTGGCGCTGCTGATCGGTGTGGACCGCTTTATGTCCGAAGCACGTGCCATTACCAACCTGATCGGCAATGGCGTGGCAACCGTAGTGATCGCCAAGTGGGAAAATGCGCTGGATGTTGCACGCATGCACCGCGTACTGAACGGCGAGACCGAACTGGAAGCGGACGAACCAGAAGTGGTGGCCGATGCGGAACTGGAAACCCTGACGCTGACACCCGCCCACGAGACACGCTAAGCGCAGAGCTCGCAGGCAAAAAAGCCCGACGGATCATCCGCCGGGCTTTTTACATTCGGGCACTTAAATCTGGACACTGCCTTGAAAAACGGATGAGAAAACCAAGCCGTCTTGATATGGCAAAATTCCACACCCGAAACGCTAGCTGATAACAGGCTTGCCCACACCTTGCTGCACGCCGACGACCGCCTGCAGCGCAAGATAGCCCGCCTCGGCGGCGCTGCCGTCCTTGAGCGCCACCCCGCTGCCATCGCGGCGCGCGGCACGCAGCAACCACATCAGCTTGTACGCGGCCAGCGGGTAGCCCAGCCCGGCCGGCCGGATATTGGAGATGCAGTTACGCGCCGCGTCGCTCAGTCCGACCCGGGGCGCTGCGGTCAGATAGACGCCGAGGCTGTCGGGCGAACTCAGCCCCGGACGCTCGCCGATCAGCATCACCAGCATGCGCGCACCAAGCACGGCACCGACCTCGTCCCCCAGCGCCACCCGTGCCTGCGACGCCAGCACCAGCGGCCCCAGTGACCAGCCCTCGCGGCGCAAGGCAGGCAACAACGCCTCAAGCAGGCGTGGTGCATGACTGGCAACGGCACGCGCCGACAAGCCGTCGCCCAGCACAAACACCAGATCGCAACCCCCGGCAGGCGCCGCGGCATGCAGCGCCGTGCGCGCATCCGCTGCCAGCTTGCGCCCAAGATCCGGGCGTTGCAGATAGCAGGCGCGGTCGGGTGCCGCACTGTGCACCTGCAGCAGCGGCAAGCCGAGCCCGGCCAGCTCGCGCGCGAGTGCCGGCATGTCCAGCTCGCCATGCACCGCGTCGCGCGCGCGCGCATGATCAAGCGCAAAAGCCAGCGTCTGCCGCGTCGGCAGGCTGACGCCGCTGCGCCCCAGCGCGATGCGCGCCACCGTATGCTGGCGCTCGGCCGACCAGGCATCCTCGGCTACCGCCGTACAAAGTCGCAAAATGTCCTGTTTCATGCGGCCTCCGCCAGACGCAACAACGTACTGCCGGCGCCCGGCAACAGGCGCTGCCCGTCGCTCAGCGCCATCGACTGCAGCCAGTCCTCGAACTCGGGCGCACGGCGCAGACCCAGAACCTCGCGCAGGTACAGTGCGTCGTGAAACGACGTGCTCTGGTAGCCCAGCATGATGTCGTCCGCCCCCGGCACGCCGATGATGAAGTTCACGCCGGCGACGCCGAGCAGGGTCAACAGCGTGTCCATATCATTCTGGTCGGCCTCGGCGTGGTTGGTGTAGCAGATATCGCAGCCCATGGGCAGGCCGAGCAGCTTGCCGCAGCAATGATCCTCCAGCGCGGCACGGATGATCTCGCGCCCGTCGTACAGGTACTCCGGGCCGATAAAGCCGACCACGGTATTGACCAGCAAGGGGCGGAAGTGGCGCGCCACCGCATAGGCGCGCACCTCGCAAGTCTGCTGGTCGACGCCGTGATGCGCGCCGGCGGAGAGCGCGCTGCCCTGCCCGGTTTCAAAATACATCAGGTTGTCGCCCACGCTGCCCCGCCCCAGCGCCAGCGCGGCCTCGTGCGCTTCGCCCAGCATGGCCAGGTTGATGCCAAAGCCGGCGTTGGCCGCCTCGGTTCCGGCCACCGACTGGAATACCAGGTCGACCGGGCAGCCGCGCCGGATCAGCTCCAGCGTGGTGGTGACGTGGGTCAGCACACAGCTTTGCATCGGGATGGCGTAGCGTTGGCGCACGCCATCGAGCAAATGCAGCAGACGGGCAATATCGTCCGGGCTGTCGGAGGCCGGATTGATGCCGACAACGGCGTCGCCGGCCCCGTACATCAGCCCGTCCAGCAGCGCGGCAGCGATGCCGCGCGCGTCGTCGGTCGGGTGGTTGGGCTGCAACCTCACCCCCATGCGACCGGGCAAGCCCTGGGTATTGCGAAACCGGGTCACCACCTGGCACTTGCGCGCGACCAGCACCAGATCCTGGTTGCGCATCAGCTTGCTCACCGCCGCGACCATTTCCGGCGTCAAGCCGGGGGCCACCGCCGCCAGCGTCGCGCTGTCGGCCTGGCCGGACAACAGCCAGTCGCGAAAATCGCCGACCGTCAGGTGCGCCAGCGGCGCAAACGCCTGCGCATCATGGCTGTCCACGATCAGGCGCGACACCTCGTCCGTTTCATACGGCACCACCAGTTCGGACAAGAAGTGCCTCAGCGGCAATTCCGCCAGCGCCATCTGCGCCGCCACCCGCTCCTCGGCGCTGGCGGCCACCAGGCCGGCCAGGCGGTCGCCGGCACGTGACGGCGTCGCCTTCGCCAGCAAGGTCTTGAGATCGGCAAAGCGGTAGCGGCGGCTTCCCAGTGTCGTCACATGCACCATGGCTCTCTCCTTACTCGGTGCGCACGGACAAGGCTGGCGCCTCAGCCGGCGCTGCCGCCCCATGCAGCATCGGGTCATGCGCCGCCGCTGCGCGGTGGTGCGCGGTCAGATAGTAGTAAGCGGTCGCCAGCGCGAGCGATGCGACAAAGAACACCGCCAGCTGCGTGTTGTACCAGACCATGGACGCCAGACACACCAGGGCTAGGCATAAGGCCAGCGCCGGCAGCAGCGGGTAGCCCGGTGCACGGAACGGGCGCACGAGTGCCGGCTCGAGCTTACGCAGACGGAACAGGGAGAGCATCGACACGATATACATCACGATGGCGCCAAACACCGACAGGGTGACGATATTGGCCGTCAGCGGCAGCCCGCCGATCTGGATCAGGTTGTCACTGAAAATGGCGGCCATGCCGATGACGCCACCGGCGAGAATCGCGCGGTGCGGGGTCTTGAAGCGCGGGTGGACGACAGCCAAGAAGGGCGGCAGGTAACCGGCGCGCGACAGCGCGTAGATCTGGCGCGAATAGCCCATGATGATGCCGTGAAAGGATGCCACCAGCCCGAACAGGCCCAGCCACACCAGCATATGCAGCCAGCCGCTCTCGCTGCCGACAATCATCTTCATCGCCTGCGGCAGCGGATCGTTGATATTGGCCAGCTGCGTCCAGTCGCCGGCGCCACCTGCCATCACCATCACGCCCAGCGCCAGCACGGTCAGCGTCAGGATGCCACCGATATACGCGCGCGGGATGGTGCGGCTGGGATCCTTGGCTTCTTCCGCCGCCATCGCTGCGCCTTCGATCGCGAGAAAGAACCAGATCGCGAACGGAATCGCGGCAAACATGCCGCCAATGGCTGCCGGGCTGAAGGCATCGGCACCGGCCCAGCCGCCGCGGGTGAAGTTGCCCCAGTCAAAACCGGGCGCCACCACCCCCATAAACACCAGCAACTCGAAAATCGCCAGCAATGTCACGCACAGCTCGAAGGTCGCCGCGATGCCGACACCGACAATATTCAGCGCCATAAACAGCAGATACGCCCCGACGGCGATCCACTTCGCGTCCAATGCCGGAAACTGCACATTCAGGTAGGCACCGATTGCCAGCGCGATCGCCGGCGGTGCGAACACGAACTCGCACAGCGTGGCAAAACCGGCAACCAGCCCGCCAAACGGACCGAAGGCGCGGCGCGCGTAGGCAAAAGGCCCGCCGGCATGCGGAATCGCCGTCGTCAGTTCGGTAAAGCTGAAAATAAACGCGCTGTACATCAGGGCGACAAACAGCGCGGTCAGCATAAAGCCCATTGTGCCGGCCTGCGCCCAGCCGTAACTCCAGCCGAAATATTCCCCCGAGATCACCAGCCCGACCGCGATGCCCCATAGCTGCCAGCCATCCAGGCGTTTGGCCAGCCCCGTTGTTGTTGTGCTCATGCTTTGCTCCCTTGTCCGGTATCGCCCGCCCGGCAAACGCCTAGCGGTATAACCGTGATGCTAGGGAGATGCTGCCGCCAACGGTTAGCGCAAACCGGAAAATCCGCTCAGCCAAAGCAGCTACCAACGGGCCGCGCACTGGGAAGCTGCCATGCAGCCCACGCAGGCTGGGCCCAGCATGCACAAAAAGCGCGCGACATGGACGACCGCCCTGCACCAGCAGGGTAAACACCGGCGTCAGCGCGGCCGCTTTTAGCCCCAAAACAGCGCATTTGCCGGTTTCAGACAGCGTGCGGCCATGGCACGGTGTTTGCGTTGTGCAACGCAATACCTATCCACGGAGGCCGCATGACAACAGCGCACAGCCCCTTGAGCTTCAGTACCCGCATCGCGCACGATGCCGACCTGCACGCCAGCTTTATCAGCGGCTGGCAGCAAGACTATGCCCAGTTATCCTGTGGCCGCTATTTCGGCCGGCTGGATGAAGTGTGTACCGGACGCGTACAGCTATTCTGCGAATACGCCAGCTGCGAGACCTGGCAACAGTGCAGGCCGGCCCCCGGCCGGATCTGGTTCGGCCTGCCGGCGCCTAGCAGCGGCGCGAGCTTGCGCTTTGCCGGACAGGAAGTCGCGCCCGACAGCGTGCTGATCTGCCCCGGCGGCGACGAATTTTTCCTGCGCACGCCACCAGCGTTCACCATCGGTGGCATGGTGGTCGAACAAGACCTGCTGGAGGCGTGCTGCCTCGCGCGTTACGGCCACGCGCTGCCGCCGCTGTGGCGACAAAGCGGCAGCCTGACGCTGACGCCGATGGCCTGGCACCAGCTCGAGCAGAGTCTGGCACGCTATCTGGAGGCTGCCCGCAGCCAACCGGAACAGCTGCTCAGCGACAAGTGGCAGTGGCAGCTGGCCGATATCCTGCTGCAGGCGCTGGCGACAGGCGCGCACGCGCCGGCGAGACGACGCAGCCATCTGGGCTGGGTCGAACAAACCTGCCGCTGGGCCAGGGTGCCGGATGCGCCGGTGGCCAGTGTCGACAGCCTGTGCCAGCGCCTGCATGTCACCCGGCGCACGCTGCAAAACGGCTTTCACCAGGCCGCAGCGATCAGCCCGCTGGGTATGCTGCGCGCACTGCGCCTGGGCGAGGTACGCCGCGCCTTGTCGTCAACGCAGCATGCAGGCCAGAGCATCCAGGATCTGGCACTGGCCTGGGGTTTCGGCAGCGCCAGCCAGTTCAGCCAGGACTACCGGCGCCAGTTCGGCGAGACACCAAGCCAAACCCGGCAAGCGATGAGGCAGGACAAATAGCAAGCAAACGCGGGTGCACTACCGGCGAAAATCGGCATCACCATCTAAGCCACCGCCAAAGCCTGTAGTGAACGCAGAAAAACCATGGAGATGGAACCCCGTCGCACTCGGTATCGACCGTTTTATGTCCGAAACGCGCAAACGCTGGAACTGATAGCCGCCCACCAGGGGCGCCAAGCGCAGGCCACCGCAACAAAAAAGCCCGACGGATCATCCGTCGGGCTTTTTGCATGCTGGCGCGAAAACTCAGGCCTTGCCGCAGCAGGCCTTGTATTTCTTGCCGCTACCACACGGGCACAGATCGTTACGGCCTACCTTGTCGCCCTCGCGGCGCACTGTCGACGGAGCCTGTTCCTTGGCGCGCCAGTAGGCGTACACTGCCAGCACGGCATCTTCGACTTCGTCCTTGAAGTTTTCCAGCTCGGCATCGGTAAAGGTGATCAGGTCTTCGCCGTCTTCCTGCTCGAAAATGCCACCCAAAGCCATCACCGGATACAGCAGATCTTCAAAGCCTTCGTCGTCGGCCGCTTCGAACCAGTCGGTAGCAACCACATCCAGCGCATACAGATAGGCATTGCACCATGGCCAGTAATCGGCCTCATCGCTGTCTTCCTCGGAAAACAGGATCATTTCCGGCATGTCGCCGTTAGAGAGCGCGTCTTCGGTGTTCTGGTACAGACGGGTCAGCAAGGCGCGGGCTTCTGCCTCGTCCTCTGTGCTTGCAAACGCCGGTGCATCGCCCAGCGCTTCATTCAGCAGCTCGTCCATGGACATGCGGTCCGGACCGCTGACGACCGCGCAGAAAAACCCCTGCACTTCATCGGTACGCATGGTCGAACCATCGGCAGACAGGGGGGACAGCAGGGTTTCCAGGCGGGCAAGGTCGGTGTCGGTGAAGGCTTGGGCAGTCATGATCTGTTCCTTTAAAAATTTTATTGCGGCTATTGTACCCTTTGGCGCGATTTACGGGCGACGCAGATCACATCGCCATCACCCTGTCTCTTCGCTCCACCATAGCCGATGCGCGTCATGGCGCATGGCCAGAATCGCATCTGGCCGCTTCGCCACCCGCGCAAGACAGGTGCACTGCGCTGGCTGCGCCTCCCGCATTAACATAATATGGCGCGATAAAAACAGGGGCCTGCCAAATGCAAGAGCATTTCACCATCTCCGAGCTCGCGCACGAGTTCGATATTACGCTACGCACACTGCGCTTTTATGAAGAGCAGGGACTGATAGAACCCGAGCGCAAGGGGCGCAACCGGCTGTTCTCCAAGCGCGACCGTGCCCGCATCAAGCTGATCCTCAGGGGGCGGCGCATCGGCCTGTCGCTGACCGATATCCGCGAAATCATCGCGCTTTACGACCAGCGCGAAGAGGCCAGCCAGGCGGCCAAGCTGCTGGATCTGCTGCTGGAGCGCCGTCGCCAGCTGGAGGCTCAGCGCCAGGATCTGGATGCCATCCTGGCCGAAATCGACACACTGGAAGCCCACTGCCGCAGCATCAGCGCCAAGCCTGACTAACCGCCATGTAACACCGATGCCACAGACCTCTGCTTTTTGCATGCATCTTGATTGACGTTTACGTTAACGTAACTCATGATCAGGTAAAACAAGGAAGAGGAGAAACATCATGACGGCACACAGCGATTTTATTCTTGATGAAACCTGCCGCGCGCTGCGCGAAGCGGTACGCGAGTTTGCCAGCCGCGAAATTGCCCCGCACGCCGCCGCGATAGACCGCGACAACCTGTTTCCGGCCGGGCTATGGCTTAAGCTGGGCGAAATGGGGCTGCTTGGCATCACCGCCGAAGAAGAATATGGCGGCGCAGGCCTGGGCTATCTTGCCCATATGGTCGCCATGGAGGAAATTTCCCGTGCCTCGGCCTCGGTTGGCCTCTCCTATGGCGCGCACTCCAATTTGTGCGTCAACCAGATCAGCCGCAACGGCAACGCGCAGCAAAAACAGCGCTATCTGCCCGGTCTGATTGCCGGCACGCACATCGGCGCGCTGGCCATGTCCGAACCCAATGCCGGCTCGGACGTCGTCAGCATGAAGCTGTCCGCCAGCCGTCATGGCGACAGCTTCACGCTCAACGGCAGCAAGATGTGGATTACCAACGGCGGCGACGCCGATGTGCTGGTGGTCTACGCCAAAACCGACCCGGCTGCCGGCGCGCGCGGCATCACGGCTTTTATTGTCGAAAAAGGCATGGCAGGCTTCAGCCACGGCCCCAAGCTCGACAAGCTGGGCATGCGCGGCTCCAACACCTATCCGCTCTATTTCGATAACTGCGAAGTGCCGGCTGCCAATGTACTGGGGGAAATCGGCGGCGGCGTGAATGTATTGATGAGCGGTCTTGATTACGAGCGCGCCGTGCTGTCCGCCGGCCCCTTGGGCATTATGCAAGCCTGCATGGATCTGACCCTGCCCTATCTGGGAGAGCGCCAGCAATTCGGCCAGGCGATCGGCGACTTCCAGCTGATGCAGGGCAAGCTGGCCGATATGTATGTCCAGCTCTCGGCCAGCCGCGCCTATATCTACAGCGTCGGCGCAGCACTGGACGCGGGCGCCAGCGGACGCAGCGTACGCAAGGACGCGGCCGGCGTCATTTTGTATGCCGCTGAAAACGCCACGAAAATGGCGCTGGACACCATCCAGTGCCTGGGCGGCGTCGGCTACACCAACGAGCTGCCGGCCGGCCGCCTGTTGCGCGATGCCAAGCTGTACGAAATCGGGGCCGGTACCAGCGAGATCCGCCGCTGGCTGATCGGGCGCGAACTGATAGCCGAGCAGCGCTAATCAGGGAGTGGGGAGTTGGGAGTGGTGAGTCACCGCCCCTACTCCCCACTCCCTCCAACTACTCCCTACTCCCCATTCTCCACTCCCCATCATGCCCATACTCGAATCCTCTTTATTGGTACGTAGCGCCGCCTTTCTCGCCAATAGCGCACGCATGCGCGAACTGGTCGATGAGCTGACCGCACGCGTGGCGCAAAGCGCTGCCGGGGGGGGCGACACTGCACGCGCCAAACATACGGCGCGCGGCAAGCTGTTACCACGCGAGCGCATCGACCTGCTGCTCGACGCCGGCGCACCGTTTCTTGAGCTGTCGCAACTGGCCGCCTGCGGCATGTATGGCGACGAAGCACCCGGCGCCGGCATCATCACCGGCATCGGCCGCATTTCCGGCATCAACTGCGTCATCGTCGCCAACGACGCTACGGTCAAGGGTGGCACTTACTACCCGATGACGGTGAAAAAACATCTGCGCGCACAAGAAGTCGCCCGCGCCAACCGTCTGCCCTGTGTTTATCTGGTCGACTCCGGCGGCGCATTCCTGCCGCTGCAGGACGAAGTTTTTCCCGACAGGGAACACTTCGGCCGCATCTTTTTCAATCAGGCGCAGCTGTCTGCCGCCGGCGTGCCGCAGATCGCGGTGGTGATGGGCTCGTGTACCGCCGGTGGTGCTTATGTACCGGCCATGAGCGATGAAACCGTGATTGTGCGCAATCAGGGCACCATCTTTCTGGGCGGCCCGCCGCTGGTTAAAGCGGCGACCGGCGAGGTGGTCAGCGCCGAAGAACTGGGCGGCGGCGATGTGCATACCCGCGTCTCCGGTGTGGCCGACCATCTGGCCGAAAACGACGGTCATGCGCTGGCCATCGCGCGGCGCATCGTCAGCAATCTCAACTGGCCACAGCCGGCCGATCCTCTGCCCGCCCAGCCGCCACGCCATGCAGCAAGCGAGCTGTATGGCGTGATTCCGGCCGACAGCAAGCAGCCGTTCGATGTGCGCGAAATCATTCTGCGTCTGGTGGACGACTCGGCCTTCGATGAATTCAAGGCCAACTACGGCAATACGCTGGTCACCGGCTTTGCCCGCCTGAATGGCCACCAGATCGGCATTGTCGCCAATAACGGCATCCTGTTTTCCGAGTCGGCGCTCAAGGGCGCGCATTTTGTCGAGCTGTGCTGCCAGCGCAAGGTGCCGCTGCTGTTTTTGCAGAACATCACCGGCTTTATGGTCGGCAAGAAATACGAAAACGGCGGCATTGCCCGCGACGGCGCCAAGCTGGTGACGGCGGTGGCCTGCGCGGCGGTACCCAAGCTCACCGTGGTGATAGGCGGCAGTTTCGGTGCCGGCAATTACGGCATGTGCGGGCGCGCCTTCGACCCGCGCTTTTTGTGGATGTGGCCCAATGCGCGCATCTCGGTCATGGGCGGCGAGCAGGCTGCGTCGGTACTGGCCACCGTCAAGCGCGAGCAACTGGGCAATGACTGGAGCGCCGAGGCCGAAGAAAATTTCAAGACACCGGTACGCGAACAGTACGAGCGCCAGGGCCACCCGTACTACGCCAGTGCCCGGCTATGGGACGACGGCATTATCGACCCGGCACAGACCCGCGACGTACTGGCACTGGCGCTGGATGCCTGCCTGTCCACCCCGATTCCCGACACGCGTTTTGGCGTGTTCCGTATGTGAGGCCTGCCATGGACAGCACGATACTGGAGATCGAACACAGCGCGGCCATCGCCACCTTGTGGCTGAATCGCCCCGCGCTACACAATGCACTGAATGAAGCACTGATCGATGCGCTCACCCATGCCCTGAACGCTCTGGCAAGCGATGCCAGCGTGCGTGTCATTGTGCTGGCCGGGCGCGGCACAAGCTTTTGCGCCGGCGCCGATCTTGACTGGATGCGCCGTGCCGCCGGTTTTAGCGACGCGCAAAACCTGGCCGATGCACAAGCGCTGGCCACCTTGCTCAAGACCCTGTACCGCTGCCCCAAGCCGGTGATCGCGCGCGTGCATGGTGCGGCACTGGCCGGCGGCATGGGTCTGGTCGCCGCGTGCGACATCGCCATCGCCACGCCCGAGGCCCGCTTCGGCCTGTCCGAAGTACGACTGGGGCTGATTCCGGCCACCATCGCGCCTTATGTCAGCGAAGCCATCGGCTTGCGCGCCATGCGCCGCTACACCCTGTCGGCCGAACGCCTCCAGGCCGACACCGCCTGGCGCCTGGGCCTGATACACGAGATAGTCGCACCGGACATGCTGGACAGCAGCATCGCAGCGGTGGCCCAGCAACTGGCGCTGGGGGCGCCGGGCGCACTTGCCCAGAGCAAAAAGTTGCTGCGCGCAGTGGCCGATGGCTCAACCAGCGATGACGCACTTCTGGCCGAAACCGCTGCCCTGATTGCCCGCACCCGCGCCGGCAGCGAGGCGCTCGAGGGGCTCGCTGCCTTCTTCGATAAACGCCGCCCCGCCTGGCAAGAGGAGCAAGACTGATGCTGGCCAAGATTCTGATCGCCAACCGCGGCGAAATTGCCTGCCGCATTATCCGCAGCGCCCGCGCCATATCGAAATCCAGCTGTTTGCCGACAGCCATGGCCACGCGGTTTATCTGTACGAGCGCGACTGCTCGGCCCAGCGCCGCCACCAGAAAGTCATCGAAGAAGCGCCGGCGCCGAATCTGGCACCGGCCACGCGCCGTGCCATGGGCGAGGCGGCCTGTGCGGCAGCGCGCGCCGTGGGCTATGTCGGCGCCGGCACAGTCGAATTCATCATGGACAGCAGCGGCGTCTTCTACTTTATGGAGATGAATACCCGGCTACAGGTCGAGCATCCGGTCACCGAGATGATTACCGGGCAAGATCTGGTCGCATGGCAGATCCGCGTCGCCGCAGGCGAGCTACTACCGCTGGCGCAGCAGGACATTCCCTTATCCGGCCACGCCTTTGAAGCGCGCATTTACGCCGAAGATCCGGACAAGGGCTTTTTGCCTGCCACCGGCACGCTCACCCATCTGCGCCTGCCACAAACCAGCGCACGGGTACGCATAGACAGCGGCGTGATCGAGGGTGACAGCATTTCGCCATGGTACGACCCGATGATCGCCAAGCTGGTTGTCTGGGGCGAGACACGCGAGCTTGCCTTGCAAACATTGAAATCGGCACTGGCCCAGTGCGAGATCGCCGGCGTCGCTTGCAATACTGCTTTTCTGGCGCGCCTGGCGGCCCACCCCGACTTTGCCGCCGGTCACGTCGACACCGGCCTGATCGCCCGCGACGAAGCCGAACTGCTGCTGGGTGCAGCGGCCGCCGAGCCGTGGCAACTGGCGCTACTCTCGCTTGCCGAGGCGCTGGACGGCGGCAATGGCTGGCGCCTGAACGGGACGTTCAAACGCCGCTTCGAATGGCAGGTCGCAGAGTGCGTGCATACCGTCTTGCTGGAATACCGGCCGGACGGCTTGCGCATCACGCTGGCGAACGAGGTGTTCGATGCACGCATTCAGGCCTTAAGCGATGGTTTCAGCGCCTGGCTTAACGGCCAGCATTATCAGGCCCGCGTCATTCATCAGGGCCAGCAACGCATCCTGTTCAGTCGCGGCCACAGCCTGAGCGCACGGCTTGGCGACCCGTATGCCTATGCCAGTCGTGAAATCCATGGCCACGCCCAAATCAAGGCGCCCATGCCCGGACGCGTCGTCGCCCATCTGGCCGCAGTAGGCACGCAACTGGAAAAAGGCGAGCCGCTGATGATACTGGAGGCGATGAAGATGGAGCACACGCTTAAAGCGCCGGCCGCCGGCAAGGTGAATGCCTATCTGTTTTCCCCTGG
>NZ_RJTZ01000048.1:0-24786 GCF_024343515.1 Aquitalea sp. S1-19
GCTTCTTGTCGCCGTAGTTGCCGCGTGGCTGTTCACTGCGGTCGCGCTGGCCGTAGCCGCCTTCACGCGGGGCATCGCCATCGCGGCGCACGAACGGCTTCTTGTCGCCGTAGTTGCCGCGTGGCTGTTCACTGCGGTCGCGCTGGCCGTAGCCGCCTTCACGCGGGGCATCGCCATCGCGGCGCACGAACGGCTTCTTGTCGCCGTAGTTGCCGCGTGGCTGTTCACTGCGGCCACGCCCTTGGTCTGCGCCTTCGCGGCGGGCGAACGGCTTGGCATCGCCGGCATTGCGATCGCGCTGGCCGTAACCTTCCTGGCGCGATGGTGCCGGCTTGTTGTCTTGTGCATTGCGCGGCTTGATAAAGCTACCGCCGGTGCGTGGCTGCGACGTTTCGCGGCCCTTGGCTTGCGACACCGGTTGGCGCGCCTGATTGCGTTGTCCTTTAGACATGCTTTTTCCTAATCAACTAGATTTTCCGCCTCATCAACGAGGGGGACTTCGCCTTCTGGCATCTCGCCAGAGGCTTCAACCGGCCCGGCATCCGGCACCACCAGATTTCCCAAATCCGCCAAAGGCGGCAAATCACGCAGCGAATGAAAGCCGAGATCATCGAGAAACTTGCGGGTCGTTGCATACAGACCGGGCCGTCCGGGCACATCCTTGTGCCCGATTACTTCGATCCAGCCCCGCTCGAGCAGAGTCTGCACCACGCTGGTCGACACCGTGACACCGCGTATGGCTTCAACATCGCCACGGGTCACCGGTTGTTTGTAGGCAATAATCGCCAGCGTTTCCATCACCGCGCGCGAGTAGCGCGGCGGCTTTTCCGGGTTCAGCCGGGAAAGATAGGGGGTAAATTCGGCGCGCGCCCGAAAGCGCCAGCCGGACGAGAGCTTGATCAGCTCCACCCCACGGCCACGCCAGTCCTGCTGTATTTCTTCCAGAATCTGGTTGATCAACGCCGCCTTGATATCCTCGGTAAACAAACGTTTAAGCATGGATACCGATAGCGGCTCTTGCGCTGTCAGCAGCGCCGTTTCAAGAACGGTCTTCAGATACTTGAGATCGGTAAAAAGAGGCATCGAAACCAGATCAGATTTTGGACAAAATCACAGGAAGGCGCGGATTTTACACGATTTTTTATCCTGCGTCGCACTAAGATACCCTGTTTTTACCTGTCTTGCGCTCCCATCAGCCCTGTCTGGTGCTGATATCCCAAAATCCGCCATGGCTTCATCTATGGTGAACAACAGCAAATGCGCCAGCCGCCACACCAGCCAGGCAAAAATTCGGGACGGGAGCAGGCCAATGCCACACACAGCCAGACAACACGGTAAAACGTTGCTCGCCCTGTCCTTGTTCGTACAACTGGCGGCTTATGTGGCGGCCAGCATGGCGCAGGCTCAAGAGCCAGCAAGCAGCATACCCACGACAAGCCCGGCAACAGACTTCAGTCTTCCCCCTGCCATCGCTATGGAAGGCGAAAATACAAAACAACCTATCACTTCTACTACGGCGTTATCCGTCATCGGCGCACCAGCCCTCGCCCCTTTACCATCAAGCACAGCGCTCAGACTAAAGGAAAACAATCCGCTCTGGGCCTGGCTATCGCTGGACGGTAGCAGCCGCCCCTCTTTCAAGCTGTATCAAGACAAGTCATCAAGGCTGGCACTGAACATAAACGGCAACGGCAGCCTCCGTCTCAGATACAAGCTGGCCTGGTAGGCATTACACCACGGCAATACGGACATAGATGGGAGCATAGGCGGCGTCCTGATTCACCCGCACCATGCCCTCCTTGACCAGCTCCAGCAGGGCAATAAAATTGACCACCAGGTGCGCAACACCCTTGCCCGGCTCAAATAACTCTTCGAACGCAACATAATCGCGCCCGTCCAGATAGCGCAAAATCCAGCTCATCTGTTCACGCACCGACAGTTCATCCTGAGCCACCTGATGGCTGCGCTGGTTTTTGGCACGTGACAAAATGGTCAGCCAGGCCTGGCGCAAATCCAGCGGACTGACTTCAGGCAGGCGCTGCTCGGCGCCTTGCTCGATCAGGACCGCCAGCCAGGCAAAATCGCGCTCGGCTTGCGGCAATTTGTCCAAAGCCAGCCCCGCCAGCTTCATCTGCTCGTATTCCAGCAACCGCCGCGCCAGTTCGGCACGCGGATCACTCACTTCGCCGGCTTCGTCCACTTGCGGGCGCGGCAACAATAAGCGCGACTTGATCTCGATCAGCAAGGCCGCCATTAACAGATACTCGGCCGCCAATTCCAGTCGCTCGGCGCGCATGGCATCGATATAGCGCATGTACTGCGCAGTAATCGGCGCCATCGGGATGTCGAGAATATTCAGGTTCTGCTTGCGGATCAGGTACAAGAGCAAGTCCAGCGGACCTTCGAAACTCTCGAGAATGATCTTGAGCGCATCCGGCGGGATAAACAGGTCGGCCGGCATTTCCAGCACCGGCTGGCCGAAAACGTGCGCCAAGGGAATGCCGACGACAGACCCTGCGGCGTCAGGTGATAAGCTGTGCTCAGTCATGCGGCCCCATCAATGAAAAACCCCGCGGCCATACGCGGGGCTGTCGCGAAAAGGCAGCGTGACTCAATAGCCCAGCCCCATCGCCTCGCGTACGTCCTTCATGGTGTCGTTCGCGATTTTGCGCGCACGCTCGCACCCGTCGGCGACAATGGCCTTCACCAGCGTCGGGTCATCCAGGTATTTTTGCGCACGCTCGAACATGGGCTGCTGCTCCTTGAGCACGCCCTCAATTACCGGCTGCTTGCAATCGAGACAGCCGATACCGGCGCTGGTACAGCCCTTGACCACCCACTCGCGGGTGGCTTCGTCCGAATACACCTGATGCAGCTGCCACACCGGGCACTTGGCCGGGTCACCCGAATCGGTGCGGCGCACACGGGCCGGATCGGTCGGCATGGCGCGCACCTTCTTGGATACCGACTCCGGCGCCTCGCGCAGGGCGATGGTATTACCGTACGACTTGGACATCTTGTTGCCGTCCAGACCCGGCATACGGCTGGCCGCCGTCAGCAAGGCATCCGGCTCGGGCAGAATGACGCGGCCTTTATTCTCGAGGAAGGCAAACAGACGCTCGCGATCACCAATGGACAGGTTTTGCGTATCGGCCAGCAAGGCGCGTGCAGCATCCAGAGCCTCGTCGTCGCCTTCTTGCTGGTAACGGGTACGCATCTGCTGGTATAGCTTGCTCTTCTTGCTGCCCAGCTTTTTGATGGAGGCGATGGCCTTGTCTTCAAAGCCCGGCTCGCGGCCATACAGATGGTTAAAGCGGCGCGCCATTTCACGCGTCAGTTCGACATGCGGCACCTGGTCTTCGCCCACCGGCACGCGGTTAGCCTTGTACACCAGAATATCGGCAGCCTGCAGCAGCGGATAGCCAAGGAAACCGTAAGTCGCCAGATCCTTGTGGCTCAGCTTCTCGATCTGATCCTTATAGGTCGGCACCCGCTCCAGCCAGCCCAACGGGCAAATCATGGACAGCGCCAGATGCAGTTCGGCATGCTCCGGCACCTTGGACTGGATAAAGATGGTCGCCTGCGCCGGATCGACACCGGCAGCCAGCCAGTCGATCACCATATCCCACAAGCTGCTTTCAATCACGCCTACATCATCGTAATTGGTGGTCAGCGCATGCCAGTCGGCCACCATAAACAGACATTCGTGCTCGCTTTGCAGCTGCACCCAGTTCTTGATAACGCCGTGATAATGCCCAAGGTGTAGCCTTCCGGTTGGGCGCATGCCGGAGAGAACGCGATCTGCGAACATGAACAATCCTGGAAAAATAAAATTACAAAATCAGATTGAGAAGATCATACACGATATTCATGAATGGCCTGAGTATGGGCGAGAGCAGACCGGTAAATACCAGGCCCAGCAAAATCCAGATACCGTAAGGCTCGATACGCGAGTATTTGTAAGCCATGCCCGGCGGCAAAAAGCTCTCGACGATGCGCCCGCCATCCAGCGGCAATAGCGGCATCAGGTTCAGCACCATCAGCACCACATTGATATTGATGCCGGCCTGACTCATCAGCATCAGCGGCTCGCTGTACATGGAGTCGGTACTGATTGCCAGCTTGAACAGCAAAACCCAGCCCACCGCCATGGCCAGATTGGACAAGGGCCCCGCCGCTGCGACCCAGCGCATGCCGCTACGCACCGGCTTGAGGTTGCCAAAATTGACAGGCACCGGCTTGGCCCAGCCAAAAATGAAGCCGCCGGCAATCAGTCCGACCAGCGGCAGCAAAACCGTGCCGATCGGATCGATATGCTTGAGCGGATTCAAGGTCATCCGTCCCATCATAAAGGCCGTGGCGTCGCCAAAGCGCTTGGCAACATAGGCATGCGCCGCCTCGTGCAAGGTAATGGCCAGAATGACCGGCAGCGCATAAATCGCAATTTTCTGGATAATATCGTCCAAGACCTACCCCCTAATTCAGCAAATAGCCGCATCGCGCGGCCCGAATTCTATTATGTGTCAGGCTACAGTCCGAATGGTGCAACCTCTCCCTTGCCCTGGCGAACCAGCGACACACCATCGGTCATGTCTATCACCGTCGTCGGCTCGGTACCGCACCAGCCGCCATCAATCACCAGATCAACCCGGTTTTCCAGCAGTTCGCGAATCTCGTACGGATCAACCAAGGGATCATCTTCTCCCGGCAGCATCAGCGTACACGACAAAATCGGCTCGTGCAGTGCCTCCAGCAAGGCAAGCGCCACCTGGTGATCCGGCACGCGCAAGCCTATGGTCGAGCGCTTGGGATGCAAGGTGCGGCGCGGCACCTCCTTGGTCGCCTGCAAAATAAAGGTATAACTACCCGGCGTGGCACTTTTAAGCAGGCGGTACTGGCTATTGTCGACACGGGCATAATTGGCCAGCGCGGACAAATCGGCACACACCAGCGTCAGATGGTGCTTAAGGTCGATCTGGCGTATTTCCAGAATGCGCTCCATCGCCCGCTTGTTGCCCAAAGCACAACCCAGTGCATAGCAGGAATCGGTCGGATAAACGATCACCCCGCCTGCTTCGACTATCTTGGCCGCTTCGCGTATCAGCCGCGCCTGCGGGTTATCCGGATGGATGGTAAAAAATTGTGCCATATCTATCTCCTCGCCCGGAATTTCAAGCGCCCCAGCCCTTTTCCCGCCATACCGGACGGCATAAAGGCGGCAATTCAGCCGTCAGCCCCACGTCGCGCCCACCCTCGCCTGGCGCATGAAAATCGCTGCCGGCGCTGGCCAGCAGACCAAAACGGTCGGCCAGCAGGGTGTATTTGTGCATATCGTCCAGACTATGGCTGCCGCTGGCGACTTCTATCGCCTCGCCGCCGGCGTCCTTAAAATCGAGTATCAGCCTTTCGGTCAGTGTCCTGCCGAAATCATAGCGCCCCGGATGGGCAATCACCGCCACGCCCCCTGCCGCTCTGATCCAGGTCACTGCATCGGCAAGACTGGCCCACTGGTGCGGCACATAGCCGGTTTTGCCAGCGGCCAGAAACTTGCGAAATACGGCCCTTACATCTTTTATATATCCAGCATTGACCATATAACGGGCAAAATGCGCACGCCCTATCATTTCCGGGTTGGCGGCCAGTGCCATCGCACCGTCAAAAGTACCGGGTATGCCGGCCTTGTCCAGTGCATGCGCCATGGCGCGCGCCCGTTCGATGCGGCCATGACGGATTGAAGCCAGGCCCGCCTCAAGCACAGGCTCGCCCGGCGTAATACCGAGCCCGACAATATGGATGGTATGTTTACCCCAGCTGACCGAGATTTCGACGCCACCGAGCAGGGCGACACCCAGCTCGCCAGCAGCTGCCGCTGCCTCGGCATAGCCGCGCGTGCAGTCGTGATCGGTCAGTGCCAGCAATGTCGCGCCGCGACCGGCCGCACGCGTCACGACTTCGGCAGGGCTCAAAGCGCCATCGGAAATACTGGAGTGAAAATGCAGGTCTATGCTGGCCATCACACACGCTCCTGCCGCGCTTGCCACGCAGCCAGACGCACGCGGTAATCCGCCAGCTCTATTTGGTAGCTATCCCAAACACAAGGCTCGCAACCGCTGCCGCAGCACATATCGTCACCAGGTGCCTGCGGCGCATCCGGTTGCGGATCGAAATCGTCGCTGGCCTCAAGCATGAGCCGCTATCACGCGTATGGTGAAGCCCTCACCGCTCACCACTTGTCCGGGGCGAACTTTGCAGGTCTTGCGCAATTCGACCGCACCATCGACACAGACCACACCCTCGGCCACCATCTGCTTGCCCATACCACCGGACTCGGCAATACCGCAGGTTTTCAGCAGATCGCACAAGGCAATATATTCATTGCGTAGCTCAAACACTTCATTCATTTCTTCACACCCATCTTGGACAGCCCTGTGCAGACCCTGTTAACAAGCGGCACAAAGCATTGAATTTATTAACTTATCTGGGTAAGCCTGTTTTTTAGGCAACCCATCCTCTGTTTGTCCACGCAGCGGCGGGACAGCACTGTGAACGGCCTGTGGACAAGGCAGGCAACACTCTGATTTTATTAGCAGAAGCTGCGCTGCCTAAATTTGAGGCACACGCCCTTACGGCAGCATATCATCCAGCGCAGACAGAGCCTGCTCCAGTCGCTGCTCCAGCACGCCATAGACCTCGACCACCCTTTCTGGCTGTGTTGCCAGCGCCTGGCGGTACAAACTCAGCAACCAGTCGCGCTCATGCGGATGGCTGCGCAAAGGATCGGCCTGCCAGGGAATATCCGGACGGGCAAGCAGCGTCAAGCCATAACGGTAGTCATGGCACAAACGGTTTATCGTCCCGCTGGCGCTACCAAAAGCCACTTCAGCCCAGATACGGCAGGTCAGCGCAGTCGTGTCGCACAACACGACATCAGCCTGCTGTGCAGCCATATCCTCATTGCGACACTGGGCCAAGGCAATCGTCTCGACATCGGCCAGGGACGGAAGGTAGGGGCGGCAGGCGTAATAACTGCGCGCATACTCGTCAACACACGCCACACGCATACCGGCGCGGCCAAGCCTGCCTGCCAGTGCCTGCACCAGCGTGCTCTTGCCACTGGACTCCGGCCCCAATACGGCAACGCGCAAAGAAAGCGGCATGACATCAACAAAAGCGGTAAAGGGAGAAGATTATACGGCGCACAGCCTGGCATCGGGCAGTTTCTCGCAAAGACGGGAGCCGAAGTGGCGTGCAAACATTGAGCAACAGAAGCAAAGCACAGACTTGTCAGTCACGCGGACAGACCTGAGTTGCCCACATGCGCACAGAAAAACCCTGTGCGCACTCTGTGGAAAAACACAATAAACGCATGAATAAAAATGGAAATTTTCACATGCCCGTTTTTTAGGCAGGGACGGTCATCTCCCCCGCCCTGTCCTGCTGCAAATAGGCCCGCCGCTGCTCAGTCGTCAGAGGCATGGAGGCCAATACCGTCAATTTGGCCAGCGCAGCCTCCGGTGTCATATCCAGCCCCGGCAAGGCACCGGCCTGTGCCAATGGCTGACTGGCAGCATACGCGCCAATTTCTACCGAGCCTGTTTGTACCTGCGTCAGGTTCAACACCGGCAAACCGCGCGCGCTCGCCGAAGCGACGCCGGCCAGCAACGCGGCATCTGCCGGTGCATTGCCATTACCGTAGCTCATCAATATCGCGCCATGATGCTCGCCTTGCAGCAAGACGCCAAAACTGGCGGCTGCCGCACCCGGCATCAGCATCAGCGGCAGGATATTGACCCGCTCATCCAGAGGCTGCGCATGAAAATCGCCCTGCGCCTGACGCCACAGAGCATGCTGCCACTGAACATGAATACCGAAGTGCGCCAGCGGCGCGGCATTCGGGCTGGCAAAGCCGGCAAAGCTGGCAGCATCGACCTTGCGCGCCCGGCAACCGCGTAGCAGCACGCGATCAAATGCCAGCACGACCTCATGCAGTCCCTCCTGACAAGCTGCTTCAAAAGCATCGGCCAGATTGCCCCAGCCATCGCTTCGGGCATGGACCAAGGGCAATTGCGAGCCGGTAATCACCACCGGCTTGGCCAAGCCCTGCAAGGCAAAGGCCAGTACGCTGGCGGTGTAAGCCATGGTATCGGTGCCATGGATAATCACAAAACCATCGTAAGCATGGTAATGGCTGGCAATATCGTCGATCAGGCGGTTCCAGTTAGCCAGCGTGATCGCCGACGAGTCTATCAGTTGCGAATACTCGATCAGCTCGAAATCCATTTGCTCGCTACGAAAGCGCTCCAGCAAGCGTGGCAACAGCCCCGGGACAGGCGCAAGACCCGCAGGCGTGTGATCCATGCCGATGGTGCCACCGCTATAGAGGACAAGGATGCGTTTGGACATGGTGTTTTCCAGAAGTGATGAACAGGCAAAATCTTAAAACAAAAGGCGCCCCCACCGAAGGGGACGCCTTGTTCGTGCACGCCAAAGCCTTGGCCTCAGCCGCCTTTACAAGCCATTAACCAGTACAAAACCGATCAGGGCCGGTGCGATATAACGGCAAGTCAGCTTCATCGCTGGCAGCCATAAAGCGCTGCTGCGAGTTCCCACCGCCAGTTGGGCCTCAATCTGAGGCCAGATTTTCCAGCCAGCCAGCAAGGCCAGCAGCACGCCACCCAGCGGCATCAGCACATTGGAGGTGGCATAATCCAGCAAATCGAACACACCTTTACCAAACAGGGTGTACTCGCTCCAGATGCCCAGCGACAAAGAAGCAGGCACCCCCAACACAAACATCAGCGAAGCCATCAGCAAGGCCGCCGGTACACGGCGCATATGGAACTCGTCGATCATAAAGCTGGTCACCACCTCCATCAGCGACACCGCCGAGGTCAATGCGGCCACCAGCAACAATACAAAGAAAACCACAGCAAACAGTTGCCCGCCTACCATCTTGGCAAACACCGCCGGCATGGTGATAAAGGTCAAACCGGGGCCCGCAGAAGGGTCAAAACCGAAGGCAAATACGGCCGGCAGCACCATCAAGCCCGCCAGCAGACACACCACGGTCGTCAGCAAAACCACCCAAGCTGCAGAGCCCGGAATCGAAGTGTCTTTTTCTACGTAAGAGCCATAGGTAATCATCGCCCCCATCCCCAGCGACAACGAGAAGAAGGCCAAGCCCAGCGCATCGATAATCGTTTTGGCACTGACTTTGGAAAAATCGGGATTAAGGAAATAAGCCACGCCATCCAGGGCGCCCGGCAAAAACAAGCCACGCACAATCAACGCCAGCATCATCACGAACAGGGCAGGCATCAGGAATTTGGACAGGTTTTCGATACCCTTTTGTACACCGCCCAACACCACACCGACAGTCAAGGCCATAAAGGCTGCGTGATAGAACAGAGGCTCACTCGGGCTGGAAATAAAGCCAGTAAAAATCCCGCCCAGCACTTTGGCATCACTACTGATAATCTCGCCGCCTATGGATTTGGCGATATAGGCTATCGTCCAGCCACCGACCACACTATAGAACGACAAGATCAGAAAGCCGACCAGCACCCCCATATAACCGACCAGCGCCCAGTTCTTGCCGCCCATTTTGCGAAAAGCCCCGACTGCGCTTGAGTGGGCTGCGCGACCTAGCGCCATCTCCGCCATCATCATCACAATGCCCAGCGTAAACACGAAACCAATAAAAATCAGCAGGAATGCCCCGCCACCGTTTTGCGAAGCGACGTAAGGAAACTTCCAGATGGCACCCAGGCCAATCGCCGAACCGGCAGCAGCAAGTATGAATCCGAGGCGGGAGCCCCATTGTGATCTGGCCATGATCAATTCTCTTTAATTATTCGGACAATAACGACTTCCACGCAAAAATCTGCATGGACCGGGCTGTTTGCAAATGCAGAACATCGAGGCAGGTGCCGGCAGACGGATTGCGTCTGACATGGTCGACCACGTGAAGGAGACATCTTGAACCAGCTAAAACAGCCGGGTCAGAGTCCAGCGGGAAATAAGCTTGCCACCGGGTATGGCGCAAGGATTAAACATGCGAGCCAGATGATGGCTACCAGCATGCCCCGCTTTGTATACGATATACATGAGTACAAATTACCACGTCCAAGCGCGAGGTCAAGAGGGAAAGGGCATTTATCGATTGAAATTGGCAAATTATTAGGCTTAACTGCCGCAAAAAAAATAAATCCTTATTGCATATTGCGCGCACCCGTACAAAACTGCTCCATTTAAAAAAACATTGCCACTTTCTTGCGAAAGACGGCCGTTTTTCATACAATGCTCACTTCGCAGTGCGGGTGTAGCTCAATGGTAGAGCAGAAGCTTCCCAAGCTTACGACGAGGGTTCGATTCCCTTCACCCGCTCCAGCATATTTTCTTCCGCGCCTATCTAGACCGACTCAGCATGAAGTTAAACTCTGGCCGGCTCTGGCTAAAAACATTTGTCTACGGTGCACTCACGCTGTGTGTTCTGTCGGCATGCGCCCTCATCCTGTTTTATCAGCGCTTTGATGCGCAGTCGGTGCGGCAAAATATCGTCAATGAATTCGCCCAGCGTGGCTACGATGCCGAAATAAACGGCAACATCTCCCCCCATTTTTTCCCCTACCCTGGCCTAGATATAGAACGCATTGCCGTTTATCCCGCCGGCACGCGCAGTGCTTTACTCACGCTGAACAAGCTCGACATTGATCTGACGTGGTGGCCTCTGCTGCAAAAGCAATATGAATTACGCCGCCTCGCCGTCGATGGCATGACACTCAAGCTGAGGCAGCAAAGCGATGGCAGGCTCAACATCGACGGATTGCTACAAAAAAACCGGACGACCTCGCTCAGGCTTCAGCTTGATCGCTTTGCACTGCGTAATGCCAATATCGACTTCCTGGATGAAATCAGCGGCCATACAGCAGCGCTCAGGGATACTCAGCTTGAACTGGTCGATATGACATCCGCTGCTCACCTGCAGCTGGACGGCAAACTGCTTGAGGGCAAGCGCGAATTCAAACTTGCCCTGTCTGCGCCCTATCGCCATAGCCGCGACAAAATAACGTCACACGACATCAGTGCCATACTCACCGGCGGCGGGCGCAATACCGGCACATCGCTCAAAGTCACTGGCAATCTGGATATCAATACCACTACCTTGCAAACCACAGCCAAGGCACTGCAAATCAAGCTGGACAGCACACAACCCAAGCTACAGCTTGAGGCCAGCATTCCTCACGCCAGCGCCAACCCGGCGGAAGTCCTCATTCCACATGCCACCGGCTCGGGCGAGTTCAACTATGCCCAAACCCGTTACCGCTTCAATAGCGTGCTGGATCAGCTCAAGCTCACCCCGGCCGGACTTTATGCGACACAAATCAGTAGCGAGCTAATTTCCTCGCAGGGCCCACACTCCATCAAGATCAAGCTGTCGGCACCGCTGCAACTGGCAGGACTCAACACCTTGCGCATGGATCCATTAAAACTGGATGCTCGCCTGATTACACCAGTCTTGCCGCGCGGCCAGCTTTTCGCCGCACTGGATGGCACGCTGAATGGCGAACTGGACAGTAGCCGGCTCACGCTACGGGTCGCCGGCAAGCTGGATGGCACTCGCTTGGCCCTTGCACTGGACCAGACCGGCTTTCTTGATCCACACCACGAGGCCGCCCTCTCTATCGACCAGCTTGACCTGAACCGCTACCTGCCTGAAACCAAACCCGAGCAGGCAGTCGCCCTATTCCAGAACACGGCACCGCTGCAACTGGACTGGATGGACTTTTTGCATCTGAAAGGCAAGGTGGATATCGGCGAACTCAATATGGGGCGTTTTCGCGTACGCGACATCAATGCCCATGTAGAGGCCGACCGCAACGCTTTTGCCGTCGACAATCTGTCGGCCAGTATTTACGAAGGCAAACTCAGTGGCAGCGCCCGACTGCAGCGCGGCAAGGATGCCACGCTCTCGCTCAAGCAGCAGCTGCACGGCATGCATATCCGCCCGCTATTGCTTGACCTGTTCAACTTCAGCCGCATCGAAGGCAAGGGCAGCGGCGAAGTCAACCTGGTTGCCCACGGCAAATCACTGGCCGGACTGCGCGACACACTCACCGGACAAGCCAGCGTCAAGCTGGCACAAGGCGCTCTGACCGGCATTGACCTGGTGGCGGCACTGAAAAACCTGCCGGCAGAACTCAAGGACTGGAGCGCCACCTCGCTGGCCACCGATCAGAAGCAGAAAACCACCTTCCAGTCTTTGTCGGCCAGCTTCGATCTGGACAACGGCATTGCGCGCAATCAGGATCTGCAACTGGCTTCACAACTGGTTAATGTGCATGGCAACGGCAAGCTCGATTTACCGCAAAGCATTATTGACTATACGCTGGATGTCAAAGCCAACCCGCGCTCGTTCAAACAGCTAGGCGGAGTCAATGTGCCGCTGAAAATTACCGGCCAGATCAACGCGCCCATCTATGCGCTGGACTTCAATGCCATGGTCAAGGGCAAAACAAGCCCCGGCGAAAAACAGCAGGCACTGAAGCAGGAATTGAAAAAACAGATCACGACCATCCTGCCGTAACACAAACAGGAAAGCGGGAAAACTACTCCCGCTTTCCTGCTCTACGCTTGCGCTGGCCTAGTCTGCATCGCCTTGCAGCAAAAAGCTCTCGGCTGAAGCCAGCTGATCAGAGCGCCCCAACAGCACAACCACATCATCTTCTTCCAGCACAAAATCATTGCTCAGATCAGAGCGTTTGAATTGACGACGGCGTACCGTCTTAACCTCGACGCCAAGCGCCGCCAGATTCAGCTCACCCAGACGCCTCCCCACCGCATAGGCATCCGCCACCAAACGGACACTTTCCAGCCGCAACTGCTGGCCCTCATCCCCGACCGCAACCTCATCCCCCAGCCCGCGAAAAAAGCCGCGAAACAGGCCGTAGCGCGCTTCACGCACGGTGCGGATACGGCGCAGCACCCGGCTCACCGGCACGCCCATGACCATCAAGGCCTGGGATGCCAGCATCAGGCTACCCTCCATCACCTCGGCCACCACCTCATCGGCACCTGCGGCACGCAAGCGCTCGATATCGCTATCATCTATGGTGCGCACAATAACCGGCAAATTGGGCTTGAGTTGCTGCACGGTTTCGATAATGCGCTCGGCGGCATGCGTGTCGGCAAAGGTAATCACCACCACACGGGCGCGCTGAATACCGGCAGCGCCCAGCACCTCCTTACGGGCGGCATCACCAAACACCACAGGGTCTCCGGCTGCACTGGCTTCCTGCACCCGTTCGGGGTCCAGATCCAGCGCAAAAAACGGCACATCCTCGGCCTCAAGCAGGCGTGCCAGCGCCTGACCACTGCGGCCATAGCCGCAAATCAGCACATGCTCGGACTTGCTCATGCTCTGCACAAAGACCTGGTGCAGATCCAGCGACTGCAGCATCCAGTCATTGCGGATCAAGCGCCGGGTAATAGCGTCGGCGTACTGGATCAAAAAAGGCGCAATCAGCATAGAGAGAATAATGGCCGCCAATGCCGCCTGCACAGAAACCAGCGGCACCAGCGCCAGATTACTGGCCAGCGCCAACAAGACAAAACCGAATTCACCGCCCTGCGCCAGTGCCAGCGCGCCTTTAAGTGCATCATTGCTACGCAGGCCAAAAGCACGACCGATGGCAAACACAATCGCCAGTTTCAAAGGCAGCAGCAGGCACAGCATCACCAGCACTTCATCCCAGCGCTGGAACAGCACCGGCAACTCCAGCTTCATGCCGACAGTGATAAAAAAGAATCCTAGCAAGATATCGCGAAACGGGCGGATATCCTCTTCCACCTGAAAGCGGTATTTGGTTTCCGAAATCAGCATGCCGGCAACAAAAGCGCCCAGCGCCAGCGACAGGCCGGACAGCTCGGTCAGCCAGGCAATGCCCAGCGTCACCAGCAGCACATTAATCATAAACAGCTCACCCGAACGCTGGCGGGCAACAACATGAAACCATGGCCGCAGCAGGCGTGGACCAAAGAAAAACAGCAAGGACATCACCACCACCACCTTGACGCCAGCCAGCGCCAGATCCATCAGCAGCGTATCCGAGCCGCCGGCAAAAGCCGGCAGCAGAATCAAGAGTGGCACGACGGCAATATCCTGAAACAGCAACACGCCCATCGCCAGCTGGCCATGCGCCTGATTCAGTTCAAGCCGCTCGGTCAGCAGCTTGCTGACGATTGCCGTTGATGACATGGCTAGCGCCCCGCCGATAGCGAAACCGGCCAGTGGGTTATCGCTCAGGACCCACACCCCGCCCATAATAAGCAACAACGTCACCACCACCTGCGCCAAACCGACGCCGAACACCAGCCGGCGCATGGCATTGAGCTTGGGCAAGGAAAACTCCAGCCCGATGGAAAACATCATGAATACAATGCCTATCTCACCCAGAAACTGGGTCTCCTCCCCATCCGGCACCAGCGCCAGCACACTGGGTCCGGCAATAAAACCAACCACCAGATAGCCCAGCATGGGTGGCACCTTGACGCTACGGCACAAGGTGACGGCCAGCACGGCACAGAGAAGAACCAGCACGATAGGAGCAAGAGAATGCATCAGGCAATAATTTCCTAGTTCAGGGTTTGAAATCCGTACAGACAGGTGCAGGAAGGCCGATTATAAGCTGATATACTGCGCGACTATGGAACAAGCGCACATACAAAACCGTCTGGAACTGGCACGCGACGTCCTTCGCATAGAAGCCGATGCCATACTTAAGCTGGCAGATCGCCTCAATGGCGAGTTTATGGCCGCCATCGACATCTTGCTTGCCTGCAGTGGCCGCGTCGTCATTACCGGCATCGGCAAGTCCGGCCATATTGCCGGCAAAATTGCGGCCACCATGGCCAGCACCGGCACGCCCGCCTTCTTTGTCCACCCGGCCGAGGCGGCGCATGGCGACTTGGGCATGATTACCGATAAAGACGTGCTGATCGCCCTGTCCAACTCGGGCGAAAGCGATGAAGTGATCGCGCTTTTGCCTGCGCTCAAGCGCAAAGGGGTCGCGCTGATTGCCATCACCGGCCGCCCAGGCTCGACGCTGGCACGCGAGGCCGATATCCATCTGGATGCCACGGTAGAGAAAGAAGCCTGTCCACTGGGGCTGGCACCGACTGCCAGTACCACGGCAGCATTGGCACTGGGAGACGCGCTGGCCGTGACCTTGCTGGACGCGCGCAACTTCCGGCAGGAAGACTTTGCCCTGTCCCATCCAGGCGGCAGCCTGGGGCGACGCCTGCTGGTTCACGTTGCCGACATCATGCACGCGGGGGATGACTTCCCTGCAGTTAAAGCCGGCACCCCGCTCAAGCACGCCTTGCTGGAGATGTCGCGCAAGGGGCTGGGCATGACGGCGGTACTGGATGAGACACAGCGACTGGCCGGCATCTATACCGATGGCGACCTGCGCAGAACGCTGGATAGAAGTGAAAATCTGGCTGGCTTGGTGATAGATGAGGTCATGAACCGCTCGCCGCGTACCATCGCCGCGACGCGACTGGCCGCCGAGGCAGTCAAGCTGATGGAAACATACAAGATCAATGGCCTGATCGTCACCGATGAGGCCGGCCATGCCATAGGCGCACTCAATCTGCACGATTTGATGCGCGCAGGCATCGTCTGAAAGACAGCATGCATACACCACAAGAATACGCCCGCAGGGTCAAGCTACTGATACTGGACGTCGATGGCGTCATGACCGATGGGCGCATCTACTACAACGCCCAAGGCGAAGAGTCCAAATCCTTCTATGTACAGGACGGCCTTGGCCTAAAGCTATTGCAAAGCACCGGTGTCAAACTCGCTATTATTTCCGGCCGTGCCGATGCCTGTGTCGAACACCGCGCCCGCGCGCTGGGCTTTGACTATTATTTTGCCGGCGTCAGCAACAAGCAACTGGCTCTTGACGAATTGATGGTACAAAGCGGCCTGAGCCCGGACGACTGCGCCTTTGTCGGCGACGACATCATTGACCTGCCGGTCTTGCGCCGCGTCGTCTTTCCGGTCGTGGTGCCGGCAGCGCCGGATCGCGTGCAGCAATATGCACGCTATATTACCGGCGCCAGCGGTGGACAAGGTGCCGTGCGCGAGGTGTGCGAACTGATCATGCAGGCGCAGGGCACATTTGACTCCGCCATCGCGAAATATCTGCTATGAAACGCTTTCCCCGCCTGTTTCCGCTATTGCTGGTACTAATGCTGTCGGTGCTGACCATGCTGCTTGACCGCGTCACGCGCCAAAGCAGCGTGCAAAGCGTGATCGACCGTGACCAGCCCGAGTACACGGTCGAAGACTTTACCGCGACCCGCTTTGATGCTCAGGGCCTGCCCAGCGACCGGTTGCAGGCCCGCAGGATGTGGCAGTTCCCCGATGCAAAAGATATCGAGTTCGAGCACCCTTTCCTCACTAGCTACCAACAGGGCCGGATCAATTACACGGTCGAAGGCGAAGTCGGCCGCTACAACAACAGCACCGGCATGGCGTGGTTTGACCGCAAGGTGCAGCTGATAGACAAGGCAGAGCCAGGCAAGGGCGACGTCAAGATAGATACGCGCGCACTGACGGTAAACCTCAACACCTCGACGGCCCAAAGTCCGGCCGCCGTCACTGTCTATCAGGGCGACTCGGTCGCCAATGCCATCGGTTTTACTTATGCACAAAAGCAGGGCCTGATCTCCCTGTTGTCGAAAGTCAGGATCAGCTATGCACAACCTTAAATTTCCGGCACTGGCCTTGTGCGCCGCGCTATTTTCCATGCACGCGGCTCATGCCGAAATCGCCGATAGCAGCAAGCCGATAGAACTGTCTGCAGACAGGGGCACGCTGGACCAGAACAAAGGCGTGACGGTGTGGGATGGCAGCGTTGTCGTCAATCAGGGCACGCTGCAGCTCAAAGCCGACCATGTGGTCGTGACCCGCAATGCCAACGGCCAGCAAACTCTGCTCGCCACCGGCAAACCGGCCACCTTCCGCCAGAAAGTCGAAGGCAAGAATGAATATATCGATGGCAAGGGCAATCGCATCGACTACGACAGCCAGAGCGGCATCGCGGTGCTGACCGGCAATGCCTTTGTGAAACGCGGACAGGATTCGGTTGCCGGCAATGTGATTACCTACAACACCCAGACCGAACTGTATCAAGTCAGCGGCAGCAATCCACAAACAACCGGTGCGGCCAAAGGGCGGGTTACCGTAATCCTGCAGCCCAAGACAGAGGAAAAGAAATGACCGTCAGCCGGCTGAGCGTTGCCCATATCAAGAAAAGCTTCAAGAAACGTACGGTCGTCAAGGATGTGTCGCTGGAAATTGCCAGTGGCGAAGTGATAGGTTTGCTGGGGCCAAACGGTGCAGGCAAGACTACAAGTTTTTACATGATCGTCGGACTGATTGCGGCCGAAGCTGGTGAAATCGTTCTGGACGATATCACCATCACCCATCTGCCCATACATAAACGCGCGCGCATGGGACTGGGCTATTTGCCGCAAGAAGCCTCCATTTTCCGTCGCATGACGGTCAGGGAGAACATCTGCGCGGTGCTGGAAATTTCCGGCGTCAAGGGCGAGCAGATGGAAAACGAACTGGCGCTGTTGATGGACGATCTGAATATCGCCCACCTGGCCGACACCAACGCCATGGCGCTGTCCGGCGGCGAGCGACGCCGGGTCGAAATTGCACGTGTACTGGCCTCCCGTCCACGCTTTATCCTACTGGACGAGCCCTTTGCCGGTGTCGACCCGATTGCCGTGATCGACATCCAGAAAATCATCGCCTTCCTCAAGGAGCGCGGTATCGGCGTGCTGATCACCGACCATAATGTGCGCGAAACGCTACGCATTTGCGACCGCGCCTATATCATTAACGACGGCAAGGTGCTGGCCTACGGCCTGCCGGACGAACTGGTGAATAACGAGCAGGTACGCAAGGTTTATCTGGGCGAGCACTTCCATCTGTAAGGCGCTATGAAACAAACACTCCAACTCAAAGTCAGCCAGCAGCTCACCCTGACACCGCAGCTGCAGCAATCGATCAAATTACTGCAGATGTCCACATTGGAATTCGGCACGGAGTTGGAGCGTTATCTGCAGGAAAATCCGTTACTGGAACGCAGCGAGGACAGTGACGTTGCGCACGAGTCCTCGCCTGACGAACCGCATGAGGCACCGCCGCGCGAGGGCAGCGAAGCATACGAGGAATGGGGAAGCGGCAGTAAACCTGGCCATAGCGGCGACGATAGCGAGTTCGACCCCATACTCAATACGCCGGAAAAGCCGGGCATGCGCGCACTCTTGATGGCACAGATGGGCGAGCTGACACTCTCGAGTCGAGAACGTGCCCTGCTGACTCTGCTGATAGAAGAAATCGATGACGACGGCTATCTGAGCACCCACATTGATGAAATCTGCCAGAGCCTGCCAAAGGAGCTGGAGGTAGAAACTGAAGAGCTGGAATATCTGCGCCAGCTCTTGCGCCAGATGGAGCCGCCTGGAATAGGCAGCTACAACCTGAGCGAATTTTTGACCCTCCAGCTAAACAAGCTGCCCGATACCCTCCCGGCCAAAACCCTGGCCCGCACCATCATCCAGACCCATCTCACTTTGCTAGGCAACCGCGACTACAGCAAGCTGCGCAAGCTTTTGGATGCCAGCGAAGACGAGATCCGCGCAGCACAGGCCTTGATTGCCCAACTACGCCCGCGACCGGCCGGAGGCTTTGATGGTGAAGATACCCGTTATGTGATGCCCGATGTGGTGGTACGCAAATACCGCGGTCGCTGGATCGCGACCATCAACGGTCAAGCCCAGCCAAAATTACGTGTAAATAACATTTACGCCAATCTCCTGCAACAACAAAGGGATAGCGGCAATAATCTCTCCGGGCAGTTACAAGAGGCCCGCTGGCTGGTCAAAAACATCCAGCAGCGATTTGACACCATCCTGAAAGTATCGGAAGCTATCGTTGACAGGCAGCAACAGTTCTTTGAACAAGGCGAAGTCGCAATGCGTCCCCTTATCCTGCGCGATATTGCCGATGAACTGGGTCTGCACGAATCCACCATTTCCCGCGTCACCACACAAAAATATCTGCTGTGTAGCCGCGGTCTGTTCGAGCTCAAATATTTCTTTGGCAGTGCGCTGGACACCGACAGCGGCATCGAATGCTCTTCTACCGCAATCAAGGCACATATACGCCGGCTTATCGTCGACGAAAATAACAAGAAGCCCTGGTCGGATAATGCACTGGCCGAACAATTAGCCAAACTGGGCATACAGGTTGCAAGACGCACTGTCGCCAAATATCGCGAAGCCATGCAGATTGCGCCAGCCAGCCAGCGCAAAGCACTCTAGACTTCCACTTAACAGCATCCCCATGGACCCGGACTGTTCCAGGTCGATTAACAGAAGGAGTTAGGGTATGAACCTCAAGATCACTGGTCTCCACCTTGAAGTAACCCAACCACTGCGCGACTATGTCGAAGAAAAACTCGGCCGAGTGATTCGCCATGTAGACAATGTGATCGACACCGGCGTCACGCTTTCGGTTGACAAGCTGGTGCAAAAAGCCGAGGTCAATGTCCATCTGGCCGGCAAGGATATTCACGCCGAAGCGACCGCCGATGATATGTATGCCGCCATCGATGCGCTGATCGACAAACTGGACCGCCAGGTAATCAAGCACAAGGAAAAACTGTCGGAACACCGCGCGATCCCGCAACCGGCCGCAGAGTAACACCTTGATTAAAAACGGGAACCTTATGGTTCCCGTTTTGCTTTGATAACAGGGCTATTTCAATGTCACGCGCCAGCGTAGAATGAACGCCGATTTCATCCTGTACGAGTTTTTATGTCCCTGATAGGCAAAATACTCTCCCGTGATCATGTTCTGGTCGACCTTGATGTTGCCAGCAAAAAGCGGGTGTTCGAGCAGGTCGGTCTGCTCGCGGAAAACACCGGCAATATTGCCCGCAGCGAAGTGTTCGACAGTCTGTTTGCGCGTGAAAAACTGGGTTCGACCGGACTGGGCCAAGGCGTCGCCATCCCGCATGGCCGCGCCCGTGGCCTGAAAGAAGCGATGGGCGTGTTTATCCGCCTGAAGCAGGCCATTCCGTTTGATGCCCCCGACGGCAAACCGGTCCGGCTGCTGTTCGTATTACTGGTGCCAGAACAGGCAACCGACCTGCACCTGCAGGTGCTGTCCGAACTGGCCCAGCTTTTCTCCAGCCGCAGCTTGCGTGAACAACTGGAGCAAGCCGCAGACAGCGAAGAATTGTTCCGGCTTTTGACCGGATGGAGTAGCCATGCCTAGCGTCAGCGTCCGCAAGCTTTACCAGGATAACCAGCAAAAGCTCAACCTGACTTGGGTTGCAGGACGCTCCGGTTCGGATAACCTGATCGGTAACGACGATCAGCGCCCAACACTGTCGCTGGTCGGCCATCTCAACTTCATCCACCCCAACCGGGTGCAGGTGCTCGGCCTTGCCGAAGTCGACTATCTGAGCCGGCTGGAAAAATCGGCCGCAAAAACCGCGCTGGATCAGCTGTTTTACAAGTCGATGTCGGTGGTGATCGTCGCCAATGCCCAGGTGGTACCTGCACTGCTGCGCGACTACTGCCATACCCACAATGTCCCACTGATGACCACCACGCTGGAGAGCCCCTACCTGATGGATGTACTGCGCATCTATCTGGCACGGGCACTGGCGGTCTCCACCGTGCTGCATGGCGTGTTTCTCGATGTGCTCGAAATCGGCGTGCTGATCATGGGCGACTCGGCCATGGGCAAGAGCGAACTGGCACTGGAGCTTATCTCGCGCGGCCACGGTCTGGTTGCCGATGATGCGGTCGAATACTACCGCATCGGCCCGGATACGCTGGAAGGCCGCTGCCCGGCACTCTTGCGCGACTTTCTCGAAGTACGCGGTCTGGGCATTTTGAATATCCGCACCGTATTCGGCGAAACCGCGGTACGCCCGAAAAAAGTACTCAAGCTCATCATCCATCTGATCAAGGCCAATGATCAGGCGATGCAGGCACTGGACCGGCTCAATATCCAGTCCGAAACACAGGATATCCTCGGCGTCACCGTGCGCAAGGTTATCCTGCCGGTCGCCGCCGGACGCAACCTTGCCGTTTTGGTGGAAGCGGCCGTACGCAACTACATCCTGCAACTGCGCGGCATCGACAGCACGCGCGAATTTGTCGAGCGCCACACCAATTTCTTGCGGGACCAGGAACATGCAGCTGATTCTGATTAGCGGGCTGTCAGGCTCGGGCAAGTCGGTCGCCTTGCGCAGTCTGGAGGATGCCGGCTTTTTCTGCGTCGACAATCTGCCTGCCACCATGCTGCCGGAGGCGGTCGCGCTCTACCATGACTACGGCTACAGCCATATTGCCATCAGCGTCGACACACGCACACACCAGACACTGGGTGCCTTACCGCTGGAAATGGACAAGCTACGTCAGGCCGGCATAGACGTCAGGCTGATTTTCTTCGAAGCCAAACAGCCGGTTCTGGTCAAGCGCTTCTCCGAAACCCGGCGCAGCCATCCTTTGTCCGGCATGGGCTTGTCGCTGGAAGAATGCATAGAAATGGAGATGGAACTCCTGGCACCCGTTGCCGAGCAGGGTATCCGCATGGACACGTCCGAGCTGTCGGCCAATACCCTGAAAAGCTGGGTACGCCAACTGGTCGAGAGTGACGGCAGCCGTCTGACCCTGATGTTCCAGTCCTTCGGTTTCAAACATGGCGTACCGCTGGATGCCGATTTCGTATTCGATGTGCGCTGCCTGCCCAATCCGCACTACATCCCCGAACTGCGCCCGCTTACCGGCAAGGATCAGGCCATCATCGACTACTTTGCCGGCGAACCCAAAGTCGCCGAGATGATTACCGACATCCAGACCATGCTGGAAAAATGGCTGCCTGAATTCAGGCAGGAAAACCGCAGCTATCTGACCGTGGCTATCGGTTGCACCGGCGGCCAGCATCGCTCGGTATTTATCGCCGAAACGCTGGCCCGCCGCTTTGCGCACGAGCAAGTGCTGCTGCGCCACCGCCAGCTACAAAGAGCGGGATGCGACTGATACGTCCGGGCGACTATCTGGTGATGATGCTGGCCGGTGCGCTATGCCTCACCCTGTTCTGGCAGTTATGGGCCGGCGAGATGGCACGCACGCTCACGATACGCAGCAAAGGCAAACTGTGGCGGGAAGTCAGTTTGCTGCACAACCAGATTCTGGATGTACCCGGTCCTTTGGGGTTGACCCGCATCGAAGTACATAATGGCCGCGCCCGCATCGGCAGCGACCCGGGCGCGCGCCAGTACTGCGTCAAGCAAGGCTGGCTGGACAAGGCTGGGCAAAGCGCCATCTGCCTGCCGAACCAGACCAGCATCGAGCTTGGCAACAGCGCAGCACACTATGACAGCCTCAGTTTCTGAACATCTGAGCCTGCATGTCGGAGCCGACGATCAGCGCATTGCCGCGCTGGCAGCCATCGCCATTGTCCTCGCACTGATCGATGCGGGTCTGCCCTCGCCGCTCCCCGGGATCAAGCCCGGTCTTGCCAATATTGTCACCTTGCTGGCGCTATATCACCTGGGCTGGCGCGCCGCACTCTGGGTCAGCCTGCTACGCATTCTCGGCGCCGGATTATTGCTGGGCAGCCTGCTGACACCGGGGTTTTTCCTGTCGCTGGCCGGCGCACTGGCCAGCCTTGCCGCGCTGGCGCTGGCCTTTCGCTTGCCCGGCACATGGTTCGGCCCGGTTTCGCTCAGCATTGTCGCCGCCTTCAGCCATATTGCCGGGCAACTGCTGCTGGCCCGGCTATGGCTGATTCCCAGCGACGGCATACTTTATTTTGTTCCGCCTTTCGCGCTGGCCGCGCTGGTGACCGGTCTTGTCAACGGCATCATCGCGGCGCGCTTGCTCGCCCCTACCCCGCAACAGGATGCCTGATGAACTCTTACAGCAAAACCGTGACCGTTGCCCTGACAGGTGCCTCTGGCCTGCCTTATGGTCTGGCGCTGATACGCGAACTGGTCAAGGCCGGCTGCCGCGTCTGGGTACTGTGTTCGCAAGCAGCCCATATCGTCGCCAAACAGGAAATGGGGCTGACGCTGCCTGCGCGCGCCGCCGATCTGGAGCAGTGGCTGAGCCAGGAATACGCGGCGGCAGCGGGACAGCTTAAGGCTTTTGGCCGCGAGGAGTGGTTTGCGCCGGTGGCATCCGGTTCCAACCCCGCGGATGCCATGGTGGTGTGCCCGTGCTCGATGGGCACACTGGCCGCCATCGCCATGGGCAGCAGCGACAATCTGATCGAACGCGCGGCCGATGTCAGCATCAAGGAGCAGAAAAAGCTGGTGCTGGTGCCGCGCGAAACGCCGTTTTCCGCCATTCATCTGGAGAATATGCTCAAGCTTGCACGTCTGGGCGTGGTGATCCTGCCACCCTCACCCGGCTTTTACACCCACCCGCAGAGCATAGACGACATGGTCGATTTCATCGTGGCGCGCATTCTCGACCAGATAGGCGTGCCCCACCAACTGGTGCCGCGCTGGGGCGATACGGCATGAGCGCGGCACTTTTTTCCTTGCAATCCCAAAGGCAACTGGAACAAAGCGCCGCAGCACTGGGCCTGATGCGCCGCGCCGCCTGCGCCGCTGCACACTGGATCATGGCGCGCTATCCGGCAAGTGCCGCCATCACGGTACTGGCCGGCCCCGGAAACAATGGCGGCGACGCGCTACACCTGGCCTGCGAACTGCTTAGCGCAGGCTATGCCGTGACCGTCATCAGCCCGCAACCGCAAAGCTCGGATGATGCGCAAGCGGCGCGCGCGCGCTGGGACGCTTGCGCCATGGCGACACACACCAGCCTGCCAGACACCCATACCGACCTGATCGTGGACGGCCTGTTCGGCATAGGCTTGAGCCGGCCGCTTGCCTCACCTTGGGACGCGCTGATCGCACAGGTCAACGCCAGTGGCGTACCGGTGCTGGCGCTGGACACCCCAAGCGGGCTGGATGCCATGAGCGGCCACGCACCCGATGCAGCCATTCGCGCGGCACATACGCTGACCTTTCTTTGCTTCAAGCCCGGCCTGCTGACAGCAGACGGCAGCGAACTGGCCGGAGAAGTTCATCTGGCGACACTGGATGTCCCCCCCACACTACTGCCAACGCAGGAAGGCGAACTGAACCGCCCCGGCGTTACAGCGCTCAAACGCCATGCCAATAGCCACAAGGGCAGTTTTGGTACCGTGTGTATCGTCGGCGGTGCACCCGGCATGCTGGGCGCGGTACTTCTGGCAGGACGCGCCGCGCTGGCCGGTGGTGCCGGCAAGGTCTTGCTTGCCACGCTGGACAGCCGTCTGGCGGTCGACACCACACAGCCCGAACTGATGATTTCGCCGCTTTCCTTGCCGCTCGCGCCGCACAGCGTCTGCGCCATCGGCCCGGGCCTTGGCACAAGCACGGCGGCGCAAGCGGCACTGGCTGCGGTGCTGGCAAGCGACACGCCCCTGGTGATAGACGCCGATGCGCTTAATCTGCTGGCTCACGATGCGGGACTTTTCACCACACTGGCAACAAGACAGGTGCCTGCCATCCTGACGCCGCATCCGGCCGAGGCCGCGCGGCTATTAGGCATCAGTAGCGCAGAGGTACAGACTGACCGCCTCGCTGCGGCGCGCACCCTGGCTGCGCGCCTAAACAAGGTGGTGGTACT
>NZ_RJTZ01000049.1:0-24703 GCF_024343515.1 Aquitalea sp. S1-19
GCTGCTGGATAAAGGCCGGCAGGCGATGCAGATATTGGTCATAAGGCGCAATCACATGGCTGCCGCCACCATAGAAATTGATATACCAGACGCCGATCAAGGCCAGCAGCACCGGCATGTTGGCGTTTAGCGGCGCATGGCGAAAGTGTTCATCCATCAGATGGGCACCATCCAGCAGCTCGCCAAAATTTTCCTCGCCCAGATACAGCATGATGGGCAGGCCGATGGCCGACCACAGCGAAAAACGCCCGCCCACCCAGTCCCAGAACTCGAACATATGCGCGGGATCAATGCCGAACTCGGCCACCGCCTGGCGGTTGGTCGACACCGCGACAAAATGCTGCGCCACGGCAGCGGGGTCGCCGGCATGCGCGACAAACCACTCGCGCGCGGTCAGCGCATTGGTCAGCGTCTCCTGCGTGGTAAAGGTCTTGGATGCCACCACGAACAGCGTGGTTTCCACATGCACCTGCCGCAGCGTCTCCTTGAGCTGCGCGCCATCCACATTGGACACGAAATGCATGCGCAAGCGCGGGTGGCCGAAGGGCTTGAGTGCCGAACACACCATCAAAGGTCCCAGATCGGAGCCGCCTATGCCGATATTCACCACATCGGTAATCGGCTGGCGGGTATAGCCCAGCCAGTCGCCACAGCGCACCGCATGGCAAAACCGCCCCATGCGCGAGAGCACCGCATTGACGTCCGGCATCACATCACGCCCATCGACGCAGACAGGGCGATTGCCGCGGTTGCGCAGCGCCACATGCAGCGCCGCACGCTGCTCGGTGGTATTGATCTTGTCGCCACGGAACATGGCGGCAATCTGCTGCGGTACGCCCGCCTGCCGTGCCAGCGTCAGCAGCGCCGCCAGAATCGGGTCATTGATGCGGTTTTTGGAATAGTCGAGGAACAGTCCGCCCACATTCAGCGCATAACGCTCGGCACGCGCCGGATCCTCGGCAAACAGCGTGCGCATATGGATGTGCTGGCTGTCATCAAAGAGCTGCCACAGTGCAGCCCAGGCCGGCAGCTTGGTCAGGTGGGTCATGGTGTATTCCTTTGCTGGACTCGGGAATGGGGACTCGGGAGTGGAGAGTGGAGAGTGGAGAGTGGCAGGATCTTACTCCCTACTCCCGTTCTATCCACATCAGCACTCCTCATGCCAGGTCACGCCGTCGCGTGCCGGCAGGGCACTCGCCGCAGGCGGCCCCCAAGTGCCGGCCGGATACGGCCGCGGCAGCGCCTTGCCCTGCTGCCAGGCATCCAGTATCGGCTCGACCCAGCGCCAGGCTTCGACCAGCTCTTCACGGCGCATAAACAGCGCCAGACGCCCGCGAATCACATCCAGCAGCAGACGCTCATAGGCATCAACCCGGCGCACGCGGAAGGTTTCGTGAAAATCGAGATTGAGAAAGACCGGCTGCAGATTCATGCCATCGCCCGGCTCCTTGGCCTGAAACCACAGCCGCACGCTTTCTTCCGGCTGCAGTTCGATCACCAGCCGGTTGCCGCTGCGGCAAGTCGGTGCCAGCGGAAACAGCTTGTGTGGCACATCGTGAAAGGTGATGACGATTTCAGCCACGCGCTGCTGCATGCGTTTGCCGGTGCGCAGAAAAAACGGCACGCCGGCCCAGCGCCAGTTATCGATCTCGGCCTTGAGCGCGACAAAGGTTTCGGTATGGCTATGCGGCGCAATCCCCTCTTCCGACTGATAGCCCGCCACCAGCTGGCCGGCAACTGCGCCGGCGCCATACTGGCCGCGCACCGTCTTGGCGGCGACGTCTTCGGGACTAAACGGCCTGAGCGCCTTAAGCACCTTGAGCTTCTCGCCACGGATGGCATCGGCGTCCAGACTGGCCGGCGGCTCCATCGTCACCATGCACAACAGCTGCAGCAGGTGGTTCTGCATCATGTCGCGCAACGCGCCGGTGCGGTCGTAGAACTCGCCGCGCCCCTCGACGCCCAGCTCTTCGGCGATGGTGATCTGCACGCTCTGAACCCACTCGCGCCGCCACAAAGGTTCGAACAGGACGTTACCGAAACGCAGCGCCATCAGATTCTGCACCGACTCCTTGCCCAGATAATGGTCGATGCGGTACAGCTGCTCCTCGCCAAAATGCCGGGCGACCGCATCGTTGATGGCATTGGACGAAGCCAGATCATGACCCAGCGGTTTTTCCAGCACCACGCGCACCTGTCCGTGGTTCAGCCCGACCTCAGCCAACTGCTGGCAGATCATGCTGAACAGCGCCGGTGCAGTCGCGAGATAGCACACCACCACCCGCGCCGGGTCGTGGCCCAGTTTGGCGGCAAGCGCCGGATAATCCTCGGGCCGGTTCGCATCCAGCTGCTGATAATCCAGCCGCCCGCAAAAATCCAGCCAGGCCGTTTCCGTGTCCCCCTCCAGATGGGGACGCACCAGAGGGGAGGCCTGAGCCAGATAGCCGTCACGCGTCAGCACCTGCCGCCCCAGCGCCAGAATGCGCCCGTTCCTGGCCAGTAAACCGGCCTGATGTGCGTGGTAAAGCGCCGGCAATAGCTTGCGCATGACCAGATCGCCGGTGCCGCCAAACAGCACCATGTCAAAATCAGGGCTCGTATTCATTTCCCGCCTCCCGCTGCCAGCCGTATGCCCTTCATCTTATCCCAGACCGTGGACAAAGTAGCGGCAAGCAGCTTGCCTTGATCCGGTGCCGGACCTAGCATAAGCGGCATGCCCAGCACACTAGGCGCCATCATGCATCTGCACCCCGTCGTTCATCGTGTCACCCAGCGTATACAGGCACGCAGCGCCATGACGCGGCAAGCCTATCTTGCACAACTGCAAAAAGCGGCCGCCCAGGGCAAGGTCGCTCGCAGCGAACTGTCCTGTACCAATCTTGCTCACGGCTTTGCCGCCATGGCACCCGAACCCAAAATCCGGCTCAAGCAGCTGGACGTACCCAATCTCGCCATTATTTCGGCCTACAACGATATGCTGTCGGCGCACCAGCCGCTGCAGGACTTTCCGGCGTGGATCAAGGAAGAGGCACTAAAGGCCGGTGCCACCGCTCAATTTGCCGGCGGCGTACCGGCCATGTGCGATGGCGTGACCCAGGGCATGCCCGGCATGGAGCTGTCGCTTTTTTCGCGTGATGTGATTGCCCAGGCCACGGCCATCGCGCTGGCGCATCGCATGTTCGATGTCGCGCTGTTTTTGGGCGTGTGCGACAAGATCGTACCCGGCCTGCTGATCGGCGCGCTGGCCTTCGGCCATCTGCCGGCGGTCTTCGTGCCGGCAGGCCCGATGACTTCGGGCCTCGCCAATGATGACAAGGCCGAAGTACGCAAACTGTTTGCCCAGGGCCTCATCGGACGCGATGTGCTGCTGGAGTCCGAAGCGCAAAGCTATCATGCGCCCGGCACCTGCACCTTCTACGGCACCGCCAACTCCAACCAGCTGATGATGGAAGTCATGGGCCTGCACCTGCCGGGCAGCGCCTTCGTCAACCCCGGCACCCCCTTGCGCGAAGCGCTGACGCGCGCCAGCGCGCACGCCGCTCTGGCGATCAGCGCGCAAAGTTCACGCTTTACCCCGCTGGGCGAAATGGTGGACGAGCGCGCCATCGTCAACGCCATCGTCGGCCTGCTCGCCAGCGGCGGCTCGACCAACCACACCCTGCACCTGGTCGCCATCGCCCGCGCTGCCGGCATCGCCATCAACTGGGACGATTTTTCCGAGCTCTCGGCGGTGGTGCCGCTCTTGATGCGCGTCTACCCCAACGGCAAGGCCGACATCAACCATTTCCATGCCGCTGGCGGCATGGGCTTTGTCATTGCCCAACTGCTGGATGCCGGCCTGCTGCACGCCGACGTAACCACCATTCTGGGCCAGGGTCTGGCCCGCCATACACAGGAGCCATGGCTGGATCAGGGGCAGCTAAGCTGGCGCGACGCGCCCTTGCACAGCCGCGATGAGAGTGTGCTGCGCCCAGCCAGCCAGCCCTTCCAGACGGACGGCGGCCTCAAGCTGCTGACCGGCCGACTCGGACGCGCCGTGATCAAGGTTTCGGCCGTCAGCCCCGAGCGGCGGCGCATACGTGCGCCGGCGCGGGTGTTCCATGACCAGTCTTCACTGCTGGAGGCCTTCCAACGCGGCGAACTTGAGCAGGATATGGTTGCCGTCGTGCGCTTTCAGGGCCCGCGCGCCAACGGCATGCCGGAATTGCACCAGCTGACTCCGGCACTGGCAGTATTGCAGGACAGGGGCTTTCAAGTGGCACTGGTCACCGACGGGCGCATGTCGGGCGCCTCGGGCAAGGTGCCGGCGGCAATACATGTCACGCCGGAAGCCGCCACCGGCGGGCCGCTGGCGCGGGTGCGCGACGGTGACATCATCGTGCTGGACGCCGATCAGGGCATACTGGAAATCGAACTGGCAGGGGACGCGTGGGCGACGCGCACGGCAGAGCCCGCCGATCTGGCCCACAATGACTACGGCAGCGGGCGCGAGCTGTTTGCCGGCCTGCGCCACCTGGCCGACGAGGCGGAAAAGGGCGCAGCCACTTTTTGCCACCCCTTGTGGCCATCCTGAAGGAGGGAATATGGACGAACTGACACTACTGCGCCAAGGACCGGTGGTACCGGTCATCCAGATCAGCGATCCGGCACTGGCGGTGGACCTGGCCCATGCGCTGGCCGATGGCGGCATCCGCGTGCTGGAGGTGACGCTGCGCACCAAGGCGGCGCTGGCCGCCATCCGCCTGATCCGCGATCAGGTGCCGGGTGTGATCATAGGCGCCGGCACCTTGCGCAACCGCGCCCATGTCGAGGCGGCCGTCGACGCCGGTGCCATGTTCGGCATCAGCCCGGGCTTTACTCCGGAACTGCTCGCGGCGGTGCGCGCACTGGAGCTGCCGTTTATCCCCGGCATCGCCACCCCGTCTGAAGCCATGCACGCCCACGATGAAGGCTTCTTTATCCAGAAACTGTTCCCGGCCGACGCCATCGGCGGCATCCAGCTGCTTAAAGCACTGGCTAGCCCCTTGCCCGAACTGCGCTTTTGCCCGACCGGCGGCATCCACGCCGGCAATGCCGCCAGCTATCTGGCACTGCCCAATGTACTGGCGGTAGGCGGCTCATGGCTGACCCCGGAAGATGCCATCGCAGCACAGGACTGGCCGCGCATTACGGCGCTGGCCAATGAAGCAAGGATGCTGGCACCGCTACACTAAAGCCGGGGGACATCTGCGCACCTCGCGAGTCATGCCGGAAAGCTGACCCGCAGCAGTGCTCCACCTTCTGCCGCCTCTTCTATCGTCACGCGGGCATCGTGGCTGTTCGCGACTTCTTCGACGATGGCCAGTCCCAGGCCGCAACCGGTGCCATCCAGCAGCCCGCCGCGATTAAAGCGCTCGAAGACGCTGCGGCGCTGTGCCGGCGAGATACCCGGCCCGCTATCGCTGACACTCAGGCAAATACCATCGGAGGCCTGCTGCAGGCGTACCGTCACCATGCCGCCTGTGGGTGTATAGCGCAGCGCATTGTCTATCAGGTTGGCCAGCATTTCCCGCAGCATCAGCGCGTCGCCACACAGCGATACGCTCTGCTCGCCCTCGTAGCCGAGATCAAGCCCGCGCGCCAGCGCATCAAGGATAAAGTCACCGCTCACCTCGCGCGCCAGGCGCGCCAGATCCAGCGGCTGCCATTCATGATGCCGCTGGCCGGGCTCCAGCCGGGACAAAGCCAATAACTGCCCGGCCAGACGTATGAGCTGATCGGTCGATCCTTCCAGCGACGCCAAAGCCCGGGCTCGCAGCATTTCATCGCCTTGTGCGGCGGCAAACTGTGCTTGCGTCTTGAGCAGGGTCAGCGGCGTACGCAGTTGATGGGCGGCATCGGTGATAAAGCGCTGGCGCACGGCCAGCTGCTGCTGCAACTGCTCCAGTGCCCGGTTCAGCGCCCATAGCAGAGGCTTAAGCTCTTGCTGGACCAGAGCCGGATCCAGCCGCAGATCAGGATCGCCACCACGCTCGGCCAGTATCTGCCCCAGTTTGCGTACCGGCCGCAAGACACGGTGGATGCCGATAGCGGCAAACAGGGCCGCCACGGCGGCCAGCAGCAGCTGGTGCAATAGCGATTCGCGCAATAGCACGCCGGTCAGCGCCTGACGCGACAAGGTGGTCTCGCCGACTTGCACCACCATCAGACGATTGCTGCCACCGTAGTAAAACGGAAACAGATAGGCCGCCACCCGCAACTCGGCATCCTGATAGCGCACATCGTAAAACGCAGTATGAAATGCAGGCGGCAAAGGGACAGGCAACGGCAGTGCGGCATTGCCGGTCAACTCGCGCCCACCGACAAAAGCCACCCGGTAAAATACCCGGTCCTGAAAATGGGACTCGAACATTTCCAGTGCCACCACCGGAATATCGACCGTCAGTTCGCCATCGCTCACGCTGACATGTTCGGCAATACTGCGCGCCGAGGCCTGCAGGGTGCGGTCGAATGCCTGATTTCCCGCTTCGCGCGCACTGTCGCGTGCCAGCCAGACATTGACCGCAACCAGCGGTAGCAGCGGCAGCACCACCCACAGCAGCAGCTGACGGCGCAAGCTGGCGCGCAAGGGCGCCCTCGCTTCAGAGCGCCGCCACATCTTCGTCCAGCAGATAGCCCACACCACGCAAAGTCTGGATACGTACGCCACTACCGGTCAGCTTCTTGCGCAAGCGGTGCACATACACTTCCATCGCATCCGCACTGATGTCCTCGCACAGGCCGGCAACCTGCTCAGCCAACGCATCCTTGGTCAGCGGCCGGCCCTGCCGGTAAAGCAGCACCTCGAGCACCGCCATTTCACGCGGCGTCAAGGCTAGCGCCGTCCCATCCACGCTATGGCAGCGGCTGGCGGCGTCAAACTGCAAGCGGCCACACTGCAAACGCCCACCCTCCTGCCCCTGGCTACGGCGCAGCAAAGCCCGCACCCGAGCCTTGAGCTCGTCTACATCGAACGGCTTACCCAGATAGTCATCGGCACCCAGATCCAGTCCGCCGATGCGGTCATCCACCCCGCACTGTGCCGTCAGCATCAGCACCGGCACCCGGCTGCCACGGCGGCGCAAGCGGCGCAAGACCTCGAAGCCGTCCATCCGCGGCAAACCGACATCAAGGATGACCAGCATATAAGGTTCGCTCTCCAGCAGCTGGCTGGCGCTGATGCCATCGGATGCATGATCCAGCGCATGGCCAGCGCTGCTCAGCACCGGAATCAGCCAGCTGGCCAGCTCGGGATTGTCTTCTACCAGCAGAATGCGCATGGACTGAAAGCGATTTGAAAGGTTGGCAGTTCTAGAATGCTAACACTAAAACCGCAGCAGATATCCATACATGATATTAGCCCGCAAAAAGGCATGGCATTCGGCCATGGCGCTCAGTCTGCTGACTGCCACCAGCCATGCTGCCTGCCCGCCAGCCGGCTATCCGGCGAGCTATCGCCAGCTGATAGAGGCTGCCCGGCAGGAGGGCAAGCTGAGCTTGTTTTCGACCACCGATTACGAGCAGGTCAGCCCCTTGCTGGCCGACTTTCGTCTTTGCTATCCCTTTATCCGCTTGAGCTACCACGAACTGCCCGCCAGCAAGATTGATGCACAAATACGCAGCGATGCCAGCCGTGGCCAGACCCGCGCCGATGTGGTGTGGAGCTCGGCCATGGACTTGCAGGTCAGACTGGTCAACGATGGCTTCAGCCAGCGCTATGTCAGCCCAGAGCGTTCCGCCCTGCCTGGCTGGGCGCACTGGCGTGATGAAACCTGGGGTACGACCTTCGAACCGGTTGTTTTCGCCTGGAACCGTACGCGCATCCGCGACAACGAAGTGCCCGCTACCCACGAGGCGCTGCAGCGCCAGCTACCCGGTGTCAGAAAAAACTGGCGCCTGACCGGCTACGATGTGGCGGCCTCCAGCGTCGGCTATTTGTTTCTGACGCAGGATGCACGCTACAACCCGGCATTCTGGCCGCTGGCACGCGAGCTAGCCAAGGCCTCAACCCGCCACGAAACCAGCAGCCGCGCCATGCTGGGCAAGCTCGCCCGCGATGATGCCGACTTCGCCTACAACGTGATTGGCCCCTACGCCGCCCAAAGGGCACAGCAAGATCCGCGTCTGGGCTGGCGCATACCGCAAGACTACGCACTGGTCGTCAGCCGCCTGACGCTGATTACGGCTGCCGCCCCCCATCCGGCAGCGGCGCGGCTGTGGACCGATTACATCCTGTCACTACGCGGGCAGCGGCAGCTAGCCGCCAGCAGTGCACTGCCGCCGATACGCCATGGCCTGCCGCGACAGCTGGGGCAGGTGGATCTGAATGCCCTGCAGGAACGCCTGCGCCCGATTCAGGTTGGCACCGGGCTGCTGGTTTATCTCGATCAGGCCAAAAAACGTTTATTCCTGCAACGCTGGCACGGCAATACCCAGTACCCCGCCAGTAATAACGACACCGAATTTCCGATCAGCCCGAGCTGACACACCGCACGGGCTGCGCGGCAAGCAGCCCTTCACCCCAAGGAGACACACCATGCAACTGAAGCCCCTGATTGCCAGCCTGATGCTGGCACTGGCCCCACTCGCTGCCCACGCGGAAGCCGAGCAGATGAAGATCATGGCACCGGCCAACCCGGGCGGCGGCTTCGACACTATCGCCCGCACTCTGGGCGATGCGCTCAAGGCCTCGGGACAGGCTACAAACGTGATTATCGAAAACAAGGCCGGCGCCGGCGGCACCATAGGCATGGCGCAATTCATCAATACCGACAAAGGCAATCCCCATGCCTTACTGGTGGCCGGTGCCGTCACGGTCGGCGCCATCGAGACCAATAAATCGCCGGTCAATTTCGGTATGGTGACGCCCATCGCCCGCCTGATGGGTGAATACAATGTATTGGTCGTCCCCAGCGACTCGCCCTACAAGTCGTTAGCGGCCTTGATGGCAGCCTACAAGGCCAAACCCGGTGCCATCAGCTTCGGCGGCGGATCGGCCGGCGGCATAGACCACATCATGGCGTCGCTGATGTCGGAAAAAGCCGGTATCGACCCGGACAAGCTCAACTACATCCCTTATGCCGGCGGCGGTGAAGGCAAGGCGGCGGTGCTGGGCAACCAGATCAGTGCCTATATCAGCGGCTATGGCGAACTGGCCGACCTGATCAAGGCCGGCAAGGTGCGGGCACTGGCACTATCGGCCGACAAGAAACAGGCCGACATCAACGTACCTACGCTGAAAGAGCAGGGCATCGATGTCGTGCTGTACAACTGGCGCGGCGTGTTCGGCGCACCGGGTATCAACGATGCCCAGAAGAAACAGCTGGGCGTTATGGTGAAAGCGGCCGTGCAAAGTCCGGCCTGGAAAGACAAGGCCGCCAAGCTGGAATGGCTGGATCTGTATCAGGGTAGCGAACAGTTCAAGCCTTTCCTTGATGCCGAAATCAAGCGCACCGGTGTGGTCGTCAAGAAGCTGAAGCTGGGGAATTAAGCATGATACGCCGCGCCAATGGCGAGCAATGGCTCGCCGTCGCGGTGATTGCCCTGGGCCTGATCATGGCCGGGCAAATCACCGATATTCCGGCTGATGCAGGTTATGCCGGCATCGGGCCGCGCTTCTTTCCGGCACTGGTAGTCACCGGACTCGTGATGTGCGGTGGTCTGCTGCTCTTGCAGGCCAGCCAAGCCGCAAGCTTGCCCTCCGGGCAAGAAGCCCAGCCCGAAGATGAAGAGCCGCGGGCCGATGCAGACTGGAGCCGCTTCATCCTGCTCTCGGGTGCCTTGCTGGCCCATATGGCGCTGATAGGGCTGATCGGCTTCACGCTGGCCGGCACCTTGCTGTGCTTTGGCGTCAGCCGCGCACTAGCATCCCGCCATACCCTGCGCGATGCCATCGTGTCTTTTTTACTCGTGTTCGGGCTATTTCGCCTGTTTGTCTGGCTGGGTCTTAACCTGCCGGCACTGATTCCGGGAGTACTGTAATGGAATCCTTGCAAGCCCTGTTCTCGCTGGGGTTCGCTACGGCGCTGACCCCGGCCAACCTGATGTGGGCACTGCTCGGCTGCACGCTGGGCACCGCCATCGGCGTCTTGCCCGGCGTAGGCCCCGCCGTCACGGTGGCACTCTTGCTACCGGTCACCCACAGCATAGAGCCCACCGGCGCACTGATCATGCTGGCCGGCGTCTACTATGGCGCCATGTTTGGCGGCTCGACCACCTCCATCCTGCTGAATACACCGGGCGAGGCCGGTAGCATCGTCTCGGCACTGGAGGGCAACAAGATGGCCAGGCGCGGCCGCGCCGGACCGGCGCTCTCCACCGCTGCTATCGGCTCTTTTGTCGCCGGCACCATTGCCACCGTCCTGCTGACCCTGCTGGCGCCACTGGCGGCAAACATGGCGCTCAAACTGGGGCCGGTGGAGAACTTCTCGCTCATGGTACTGACCTTCGCGGCTGTATCTGCCGTACTGGGAAACTCGCCCAGCAAGGGCATGACTGCGCTCTTTTTCGGGCTGGCCTTAGGACTAGTCGGTATAGAAGAACAATCCGGTCAGGCACGCTTCACCATGGGCCAACTGCCGCTGATAGACGGCATCGACATTGTGGTGGTGGCGATGGGTTTGTTTGCCATCGGCGAAACGCTATATAGCGCGACCTATGAAAACGGCGTCAAACCCAAGCTGGAAACGGTCAAGGGTTCGATCTGGATGAATAAGTCCGACTGGAAGCGCTCGTGGTGGCCATGGCTACGCGGCACCGCCATCGGCTTTCCCTTCGGAACCATTCCGGCCGGCGGGACCGAAATGCCGACGTTCCTGTCCTACTCGATGGAAAAAAAACTCGCCCGCGGCAAGGCCAAGCAGGAGTTCGGTCATGGCGCCATCGAAGGCGTCGCCGGCCCCGAAGCGGCCAATAATGCTGCGGTCACCGGCACACTGGTGCCCCTGCTGACGCTGGGCATTCCGACGTCGGCGACCGCAGCCATCATGTTGTCGGCATTCCAGCAATACAATATCGTCCCGGGTCCCCTGCTGTTCGATACCTACCCCGAGCTGGTCTGGGGCCTGATCGCCTCGCTGTATATCGGCAATGTGATGCTGCTGGTGCTCAATCTACCGCTGGTCGGCTTGTGGGTACAGTTGCTGAAGATTCCGCGTCCGCTGCTGTATGGCGGCATCGTGGTACTGGCCACCATGGGGGCGTATGCCCTGCGTCAAAGCTGGTTCGACCTGATGTTGCTCTATCTGGTCGGCGTGGTCGGCTTCGTGATGCGCCGCTTCGACTTTCCGGTAGTACCCTTGATTGTCGGGCTGATTGTCGGGCCGCTGGCAGAAAAACAATTCCGCCGCGCCATGGCCATCAATCAGGGCGATGCCACAGTGTTTTTCACCCACCCCGTTTCACTCACCATACTCTGCATCACCGCCGCTATCATCCTGATTCCACCATTATTAAGGCGACGGCAGGCGCTGTTGGCCAACTAAATCAATGGCACATCGGCATATCCGCCACGCTCGAATGGAGATGCCGTTGCGGCATCTCCACAAATACCAACAAACGTTTGAATTTGTTTGCCTTGCCTACACTAAAGATGCAATCTGATTAAAGCGTACGGTAAACAATAAGGAGAGAGCATATGGATAGCCGCCATACCCACCCGAACAGCGCACTCGAGCTGAACCGCTTTGCCTCGCTGGGCGATATGCTCGCCACCAGCGTCAAGCAATACCCGGCACGCACGGCTTTTTGCAATATGGGCGCCAAGCTCAGCTATCGTGAGCTAGATCGCCAGTCTGCCGCTTTTGCCGCCTATCTGACGAACGAACTCGGACTCAAACAGGGCGACCGCGTCGCGCTGATGATGCCCAATCTGCTGCAATACCCGATCGCGCTTTATGGCGCACTGCGCGCCGGCCTCGTCGTGGTCAACGTCAACCCGCTGTATACCCCGCGCGAACTGGAACATCAGCTTAGGGACTCGGGGGCGCGTGCCATTGTAATCCTGGAAAATTTTGCCACGGTGTTGCAACAGGTGATCGCCAATACCCCGGTAGAAAAGGTCATCGTCACTGCCGTCGGCGACTTGCTGGGGCCAGTCAAGGGCACATTGGTCAATATGGTGCTGCGCCATATCAAGAAGATGGTACCCACCTGGTCGCTGCCGGACGCGATCCGCTTCAATGCCGTGCTGGCTCAGGGGCTGAAACTGCCGTGGCAGGATGCCAAAGTGCAGCAGACCGATATTGCCTTCTTGCAATACACCGGCGGCACCACCGGTCTGTCCAAGGGTGCCATCCTCACCCACGGCAATCTGCTGGCCAATATGGAACAGACCTATCTCGTCGTGCGCCCGGCACTGGGCGAAGACGGCAAAGTGGTGATGGCCACCCCGCTGCCGCTTTACCATATTCTGGCACTGGCCATTAATTGCCTGCTGGTCACCCGCGCCGGCGGCACCAGTGTCTTGATGAGCAATCCGCGCGACCTGCCCGCCGTCATCAAGGACCTGGCCCGCCACCCGATCACCTGCATGACCGGGGTCAATACCCTTTTTAATGCGCTGGCCAACCACCCCGACTTTGCCAAACTGGATTTCTCGCGCTGGAAAATCACCGTAGGCGGTGGTGCCGCCATCCAGCAAGCGGTAGCCGAGCGCTGGAAAGCCGTGACCGGCCTGACCCTGATCGAAGGCTATGGCCTGACCGAGACTTCGCCGCTGGTCAGCGCCAACCCGGTGCTGCTGGGTCGCTACACCGGCAGCATCGGCCTGCCTATTCCGGGCACCGAGATTGCGCTGCGCGACGAAGAGGGTCGGGATGTCTCCAGAGGAGAACCGGGCGAGCTATGCGTACGCGGCCCGCAAGTGATGCAGGGTTACTGGCAGCGTCCGGATGAAACAGCCAAGGTATTCCATGCCGACGGTTTCCTTGCGACCGGCGATATTGCCCAATTGACCGAGCAGGGCTTTTACAAGCTGGTCGACCGCAAGAAAGACATGATTCTGGTATCCGGCTTTAACGTCTATCCGAACGAAATCGAGGATGTGGTAACACGCCACCCCGAGGTACTGGAAGCCGCCTGTATCGGCGTACCGGACGAGCGCACCGGGGAAGCGGTCAAAATCTTCGTGGTCAAACGCCATCCGGGACTGACGGAGGAGTCCTTGATCAAGCACTGCCGCACCCATCTGACCGCGTATAAAGTGCCGCGCCAGGTCGTCTTCCGCACCGAGTTGCCCAAGACCAATATCGGCAAGATATTGCGCAGGGACCTCAGGGAGGAAGCACCAGCAATGGCGACAGCGAATGCCTGACAACACGGCATCGCAATAAATTAGGCCATCCCCGGCAGGGAAAAAGCGCACTACCTTAGTGCGCTTTAAACATATGCGGCAGCAGAAAAACCCAACAACCAATTGATTTAATTCAACCTCCTATCAGTAGCACGCATCCATCCAAGCATCCGCAAATAAAGTAGCAGCCACTGAATGCACGGGACATGCCAAGTCGGGTAGCACCGCCTGTTGTTTTTATCGCCACATATCGAAAGACGAATAGTCTTCCCAACCAAAGTCAGGCAAAAACTCTTTATGGGTAATATTTATATGTGCATTATTCAATGTGGAAAAATGATCGCTACTAAAAAATAAAAATAGAGGGGAGAGCAAGATGACCATGGACGCCGCAGCACCACAGACGCCAGCCTTACGTCCTTTGACGCACACATCACTGGGGGCCATGCTGGCAGACAGCGTCAAACGCCACCCGGAACGGGATGCGTTTTGCAATATGGGCGCCAAGCTGAGTTACAAAGAACTCGACCGGCTATCGGCCGCCTTTGCCGCCTATCTGACCGGCGCGCTGAGAATGAAGAAGGGTGACCGCATTGCGCTGATGATGCCCAATCTGCTGCAGTACCCGGTTGCGCTTTATGGTGCGCTACGCGCCGGACTGATTGTCGTCAATATCAACCCGCTCTATACACCGCGCGAACTGGAGCACCAGCTACAGGATTCGGGGGCGACGGCCATTCTGATTCTGGAAAATTTTGTCGGCGTGTTGCAAGAAGTGCTGGGCAATGTTCCGGTACAGCACGTGATGGTGACCTCGGTTGGCGACCTGCTGGGTCTGATGCGCGGCGCACTGGTCAATGCCGTTTTGCGTCACTTCAAAAAAATGGTACCGCCATGGTGGCTGCCCGGCTCAATCCAGCTCAAGGCTGCGTTGAAAGAGGCCCAGAATAAAGCCTGGCAAGATCCGGTCTTGCGCCGCGAAGATATCGCCCTGCTGCAATACACTGGCGGTACAACAGGGCTCTCCAAGGGAGCGGTACTGACCCACGGCAATGTACTGGCCAACCTCGAGCAAGCCGCGATGGTGGTCGAGCCGGCGCTGGCCGACATTTCCCCTATCATCATGGCCTCGCCCCTGCCGCTATACCATATCCTCGCGCTGACCATGAACTGCCTGCTGATTACCCGTCTGGCCGGCACCTCGCTGTTGATCACCAACCCGCGCGACATCCCTGCCGTGATCAAGGATCTGGGACGTTATCCGGTCAACTGCATCACCGGCGTCAATACCTTGTTTAATGCATTGGCCAATCACCCCGACTTTGCCAAGCTGAACTTTTCCAGCTGGCGCCTGAGTGTTGGCGGTGGCACCGCTATCCAGCAGGCCGTTGCGGAAAAATGGCTGAAAGTCACAGGGCTGCCGCTGATCGAAGGCTACGGTCTGACCGAAACCTCGCCGCTGGTTTGCACCAACCCGATCCAGAACAAGCATTACACCGGCACCATAGGCCAGCCGATACCGGGCACAGAGATCGAATTGCGTGATGAAGAAGGTCATATTGTGCCCTTCGGACAAGCAGGCGAGCTATGCGTGCGCGGGCCACAGGTCATGAAATGCTACTGGAAACGAGCGGCCGAGACCGCTCGCGTGATACAGGAAGACGGTTTTCTGGCGACCGGCGATATCGCCTACCAAACCGAGACCGGGCTATACAAGCTGGTGGATCGCAAGAAGGACATGATTATCGTGTCCGGCTTTAATGTGTTTCCTAGCGAAATAGAAGATGTCATTGCGCTGCACGAAGACATACTGGAAGTGGCTTGCATCGGCGTGCCGGATGCGCGTACCGGCGAAGCCGTGAAACTGTTTGTAGTCAGCACCAATCCGAATCTGAACGAGGCCGCCTTGCTCAGCTACTGCAGGGAAAGGTTGACGGCCTACAAGGTGCCGCACCAGATCGAGTTCCGCCAGGACTTGCCACGCTCCAACGTCGGCAAGATCCTGCGCCGTGAATTGCGTGAAGAAGAGCTCGCCAAACAGCAGCAGGCAAAAGAAATGACCGAAGCCGAAATCGCTTAGCAAAAATGCGATCTTTGTCTGGGCTCAGCCCCGATGCCGGCTCGTGTGTGTGCTAAGCATCAAAACGCTGGCCGGTATCCATAAAAAACCCCGACGCTGCATCGCAAGCGCCGGGGTTTTTCTATCACAGCTTTAAGGCTCAGCCTTCTTCCTCTTCGCTCAGTTCGGCCTCGATGTGCCCGACCTTGCCGACAAAGCGGAATTCGATTTCCAGCAGCAGCTCATCGATGCGTATCACCTGCAGGCGGATCTGGTCACCACGGTTCAGCTCGGGCAGGCCCGGAATGCGCGTGCGCATGGGCAGGCCGTCGATACGTACCAGATCTTCCTTGATATGGGTGGCGGTGATCTCGCTCACGCCTTCCTGACCGAACCAGCGCAAGCACCAGTAGTGCTCCATCTTGTCCTGGAAGCCCAGATAGGAAGAGTAGGTGGCATCAAAGTCGCGCAGCAGCGCGAACATCATGGCATCGCCCTGGGCAAACTCCGGCTTCTCGCCACGGATCAGGGACACGATCTGGCGCTGGTTGACCCAGTCGGCGGCGCGGCGCAATGGCGATGTCGACCACGCATATTGCGGCACGCCCAGGCCGACATGAGGCTCGGGACGGGTCGTCATGCGAACCTTGCCCATGCTTTGCGCGCGGTACATGCCCGGCACGCCGGCTTCGCCCAGCTGGCGGCCCCATTCGCAGTTGGCCAGAATCATCATTTCCGACACCAGCTTGTCGATAGGCGAGCCGCGCTTGCGCAAGGTGATGCTGACTTTGCCTTCATTCACGGCGAAGTTGTAATCGACGCCTTGCGGGCGGGTCGGATCATACTTGCCACGGAATTTTTCGCGTGCCACGGCAAAATCATGCAACCACAGAAGCTCGCGCTTGAACGGGTAATCGATGCCGGGGTCGGTCGCGATGGTGTCCTCGTTGAACAAGGGCTCCAGCGTGTGGTGACGCAAGTTGGCGGCGATCTCGACATTCTCGATGCGGTTTTCGTAGCCGACGATCTCGAATTCGGGCGTCACCTCGACATACAGGCTGAGCGCCGGGCAAGGCTTGCCTTCGTCCAGGGTAAAGGCGCTGACCACATCGTCCGGCAGCATGGTGATCTTGTCGCCGGGGAAGTAGACGGTAGACAGGCGCGCGAACACCAGCTTCTCGATATCGGAACCCGGCTCCACCCCCAGCGTCGGCGCGGCAATATGGATGCCGACCCGCTTGTTGCCGTTGGCCAGATCAGTCACCGACAGCGCATCATCGATTTCGGTGGTGGCGGCGTCATCAATCGAAAAGGCTGCGACACCGGCGGCCGGAAGATCCGTTGGCGCGGTGGCCGGTGCATATTTGCCAAAGCCTATGCCCTTGGGAAAGCACTCCATCTCGAAACCGGCCATCAGATAGGCCGGCACCGACGGAATGCCGCCCACGTCACGCGCGAGCTTGACAGGTGCCAGACCCGTGGCCTTGCTGGCGGCATCGAAGGCCTTGTACTCCAGGGTATTCTTGTCCGGGCGCCACAACAGGCTCATCAACTGCGAACGGATGGCATCGGGGAGCTGTTTTGCCTTGAGCTCTTCCACCCAGGCATCAATCTGCGCCTGTTCACGCTTTTTCTTTTCGATGCCGGCGAGCGCAGCCTTGAGCGCCTCTTCCGGCGCAGCCTTGAAGCGGCCCTTGCCCTTCTTGTAGAAATACATCGGCGCGCTAGCCAGCGTCATTACCGTGGCGGCCAGCTGCAGCGGGGTCGGCTTGGTGCCCCAGTATTCGACGGCAAGTGCGTCAAAATCGAATTCTTCGCTGCCGGCCACTTCCCACAGAAAGTCCAGCTCCAGCTCGGCGGCCAGTATATGCGCCTCGTCCAGGAAGCTGGCCAGCGGGCTGGTAAATTCGAGCAAGACATTGGCCTGCTTGAGCTTGACGCGCTTGCCATGCTGGGTATCGACCTGCAGGCTGGCGTCAGTCTTGGACACCACGCTGCCCGTCTTGAAGCTGCCGCTTTCTTCGTAAAAAACGTTCATATCAGGCACAGGGGGCGAGACGCCCGTCACTCAGGATAAAGAGGCGGGATTATAACAGCAGGCGGGAGAGTCGGTGAGGAAGGGCGCAGGAACAAAAAAGGGAGTCGGAAATGGGGAGTAAGCTCCCTGCTCCCTGCTCCCTGCTCCCTGCTCCCTGCTCTCCGCCTCACGCCTCGGCCAGTTGCAGCTCGACGTTATGCTCCTGCATCAGCTTGCCCAGCGCCGCCGGCGGTGCTGCATCGGTAAAGACAGTATGGAAGTCGCTGATATGGCCCATACGTACCAAGGCATTGCGGCCGAATTTGCTGTGATCGACAGCGAGGAACAGATGGCGCGCATTGGCCATCATCGCCTGCGCCACGCGCACTTCGCGATAATCGACATCCAGAAGCGAACCATCTGTCTCGATACCGGCAGCACCAATCACCGCATAATCGACCTTGAACTGGTTGATGAAGTCCATGGTCGCGACGCCAGTGATGCCGCCATCGGACGCCCGCACCACACCGGAGGTGATCAGCACGGTAAAATCGGGGTTGGCCGACATAATGGACGCGACGTGGATGTTGTTGGTGATCACGCGCAAGCCCTTATGGCTCAGCGTCAGCGCCTGGGCAATCGCCTCCATGGTTGTGCCTATGCTCATAAAGAGCGAAGCATGGTCGGGAATGCTTTCGGCCAGCAGGCCGGCGATATGGGCTTTTTCGCTTTGCAGCTTGCCCTTGCGCGCGAAATAGTCTTCATTCTCGACGCTATTGCCCAGCGCGGCACCGCCATGATAACGGCGCAGCAGATTGGCTTCGCATAGCTGGTTGATATCGCGGCGTATCGTTTGCGGCGTCACATCCAGCAGACGTGCCAGCTCTTCGATCGGCATAAAACCGCTTTCGCGTACCAGTTGCAGGATTTTGTCGTGACGGGGTGATCGGCTCATGATGGTTCGGAAACGAAAATACAAGCACCAGTCTTTAACATAAACAGGCCGTTTTGCGCAAATTCAGCCGGCCAAAATAGCCAAGGAAACCACAATGCCGCCACGTCTGCTTGTCATTGATCAGGGTACGACCAGCACCCGCGCCATGCTGTTCGACCACCACGGTATGGTACTTGCCCGCGCCCAGACCGAGCTGCCACAGATTTTCCCGGCGCCGGGCTGGGTCGAGCACGACCCCGAGGTGATCTGGAACCATACCCTGATGCTATGCCGCCAGGCGCTGGCCACACCCGGTGCGAGCACAGAGCCGATTGCCGGCATCGGCATCGCCAACCAGCGTGAAACCACCATACTGTGGGACAGGGCCACCGGCCGGCCGGTATACCACGCGATTGTGTGGCAAGACAGGCGCACCGCCGCCTTATGCGAGACGCTGGCCACAGCGGACAATAGTGCACTGGTGGCCGCGCGTACCGGGCTGGTGCTCGACCCCTATTTCTCTGCCAGCAAGATACGCTGGCTGCTGGATACCGTACCCGGCGTGCGCGAGCGCGCAGAGCGCGGCGAACTGGCCTTTGGCACCATAGACAGCTTTTTGCTGTGGCGGCTGACCGAAGGGCGGGTACACGCCACCGATGCGACCAATGCCGCGCGCACCTTGCTGTTCAATATCCATACCCAGCAATGGGATGCCGATTTGCTGGCGCTGTTCGGCATTCCGGCTTCGCTCTTGCCCGAGGTGCGCGACAATGCCGCCGAGTTCGGCGTCACGCGCCTGTTCGGAGCCCCCATCCCCATTACCGGCATGGCCGGCGACCAGCAGGCGGCGACAGTGGGCCAGGCCTGCTTCGCGCCGGGCATGATCAAGTCCACCTACGGTACCGGCTGCTTCATGGTGCAGAACACCGGCGCCACAGTGGTCGCGTCCAGCCACCGCCTGCTGTCTACCGTGTGTTACCGCCTGCAGGGCCAGACCACCTATGCGCTGGAAGGCAGCATCTTTATCGCCGGCGCGGCGGTGCAGTGGCTCAGGGATGCGGTCAGGCTGATCGACCATGCCGGCGAAGCCGAAGCGCTGGCGCGCCAGGTGGAAAGCACCGGCGGTGTTTATCTGGTGCCAGCATTTACCGGGCTGGGTGCCCCCTATTGGGACCCGCTGGCGCGCGGCGCCATCATCGGCCTGACCCGCGACTCGGGCATTGCCCATATCGTGCGTGCGGCGCTGGAGTCGGTGTGTTATCAGACCCGTGACCTGATGGCGGCGATGCAGGCCGATGGCGTATGTGCGCCCTCGGCGCTGAGGGTGGATGGCGGCATGGTCGGCAATGACTGGATGATGCAGTTTCTGGCCGACATGCTGAACGTGACGGTCGAGCGCCCACAGGTGACCGAGACTACGGCACTGGGCGCCGCCTATCTGGCAGGACTGGGCGCCGGGGTATTCGGCTCGCTGGACGAGCTGTCCGGCCATTGGCAACTGGCGACCCGCTTCACCCCGGGTATGGATGACAAGCGGCGCGAACAGCTCTACGGCGGCTGGAACGAGGCTGTGGGCAGAACCCTAAGCCGCTGATCACTGGTCTGCAGCCACGCCTACGCTTCGGGCAGCTGCGCGATAAAGCTGGCCAACGGCATGGGCCGGGCCAGCAGATAACCTTGCAGGACATCGACACCGGCGGCCACCAGATAGTCGCACTGCGCCTCGGTTTCCACCCCTTCGGCCACCAGCTTGAGATCCAGCTGTTTCCCCAGTGCGATGATGGCATCAAGCACCACCTTGCCCAGCGAATCGCGGCCGATCGCGTCGACAAAGGCGCGGTCTATCTTCAGCGTGTTGATGGACAATTGGTGCAGATAGGCAAGGCTGCTCTGGCCGGTACCGAAGTCATCGATGGCCAGCTGGATGCCCTGTGCCTGCAAGGCGCTAAAAACCTCGAAGTGGCCGTCGCTGCCGAAAGCTTCGCGTTCGGTCAGCTCCAGCGTCAACACCAGTTTGTCCGCCGGAAATGCCGCCATCAAACGACGGCAATCATCCAGCAAGCACGGGTCATCCAGCTGCCCGGCATCCAGATTGAAGGCCAGATGAAAGCCGTCAGGCAGGCGCGCTGCCTGTGGCGCCAGCGCAGTGGTCACTGCCTGCATCAGCTGGCGCGTAATCCGCCCCATCTGCCCGCTTTTTTCGACGGCCTCGATAAAGGCAAGTGGCGACAGCAGGCCATCGCGCGGATGCTGCCAGCGCAGCAGCACTTCGGCACCCGTCAGGCACCCGCTCTTGGCATCAAACAGCGGCTGCAAGAAAGGGATGAATTCCTGCCGCTCAGCCGCGGCAGAAATCACCTTGGCGGCCGGGCGTGGCTGCCGCAACCACTGGTAATAGAACCACCCGGCCCAGCTGCCGAGCAATAACAGCAGGATCAGCATGGGCTGATAGCTGACCCTGCTTTCGGCCAGCAATGCCGGCCACCATACAGAGGCTACAATGGTGAACGGATAGACCGTATCCTGGCGGCGAATCTCCAGCAACAGGCTACGGGGCGGCGTACCTGAATGCACGCCACCCTCGCTATCCATCCAGTTGTCGCCTATCTGCAACGACATGCCATCGGACAGCCCACCTTGGCGCAAGGCGCTACGCAAATGACCACCGGAGATGCCCACCACCGCAAACGAGCCATCCGCCGCCAGCGCCCGGTAGGCCAGTACCGCACTGTTTGGTGTCAGCTCGCTACCCGGACGCAGCTTGGTGCGCCCACCGGCATAGCCGGACAGCTCGGTTTTCTTGCTGAGGACCCCGTACAAGGACGAGCAATAATAATGTTCGCCGGAGCCGAGGCTGACAGTACGCACATACAGCGCCCGCGTGGCCAGCTCGCGTAGCAAGCGCAAAGTCTCGCCTTGGCAAGGCTGCCCGGCCAGCGACAGGGCCTCGCGGGTAGTGACGTCGGCGCTCTTGAACACCACCGTCACGGCGTCGTGCGCCTCGCGAATCACGCCCTCCAGCCGCGACTGCATCGACAGATAAGTGCTCACCAGCGTAATGCCCCAACCCAGCAAGGCCGGCAGCAATACGACCAGCAACACCAGCAGCAGGCGACGCGGTCGCGATGCGACACGGGGATCATTCAGAGGGGTCATGACGTCATGGCGAGCAAAAAACGCAATCTTGCTACTATGGGTGTTAGCAGTCCATAGCGCCACCAAAATCAGATAGCAGTGACTTTTTTACAACTAAAGAGTTGGGGCAGGAAATACCGGGTTACCGCCCTGCCTGATACCAAACAGGGCGGCTCCGGCAAGGCTATCAGCCTAGTAACTGGCGGTGACGGGCAATGGCCGCGCGCACCTGTGCCGGCGCGGTACCGCCGACATGGTCGCGCTGCGCCAGGCTGCCTTCCGGCGTCAGCACCACATACACATCTTCCGCGATCAGCGCACTAAAGCCCTGCAGCACCGAGAGCGACAGATCGGCCAGATCCACGCCCTGCCCTTCGGCATGACGCACCGCCAAGGCCACCACTTCATGGCTGTCGCGGAATGGCAGACCCTTTTTCACCAGATAGTCGGCCAGATCGGTGGCGGTGGCGAAGCCCTGCAGCACGGCGGCGCGCATCGCCTCGGGCTTGACCGTGATGCCGCGCATCATGTCGGCGTAGATGCGCAAGGTGTCGATCAGGGTATCAACCGTATCAAACAAGGGTTCCTTGTCTTCCTGATTGTCCTTGTTGTAAGCCAGCGGCTGCGCCTTCATCAGCGTGATCAGCGCCATCAGGTGCCCAACCACGCGCCCCGATTTGCCGCGCACAAGTTCAGGCACATCCGGGTTCTTTTTCTGCGGCATGATGGAGGAGCCGGTACAGAAGCGATCAGCAATGTCGATAAAGCCGACGCGCGGACTCATCCACAGGATCAGCTCTTCGGACAGACGGGAGAGATGCACCATCACCAAGCTGGCAGCCGCGGTGAATTCGATGGCGAAGTCGCGATCGGACACCGCATCCAGCGAGTTGTGGCACACATCGTCAAACCCCAGCAGTTCGGCGGTGTAATGGCGGTCGATCGGGAAGGTGGTGCCGGCCAGCGCCGCCGCGCCCAAAGGCAGGCGGTTGACGCGGCGGCGGCAGTCGCGCATGCGCTCGGCGTCGCGCGACAGCATCTCGACATAGGCCAGCATATGGTGGCCAAAGGTTACCGGCTGAGCCACCTGCAGATGGGTAAAGCCCGGCATCACCGTGTCGGCATGCTCATCTGCCAGATCCAGCAAGCTGGTTTTCAGCTCGCCGATCAGCGGCACGATGGCATCGATCTGGGCACGCAGCCACAGGCGGATATCGGTGGCAACCTGATCATTACGGCTACGCCCGGTATGCAGACGCTTGCCGGCATCGCCTATCTTGTCGGTCAGACGACGCTCGATATTCATATGCACGTCTTCCAGATCCACGCGCCAGTCAAACTCGCCGGCGCGGATCTCGCTCAGGATGTCCGCCATGCCGCGACGGATGGCAGCGAGATCGGCATCCGACAATACGCCGGCCTTGTGCAGCATGGTGGCGTGCGCCAGCGAGCCTTCGATATCGAATTCAGCCAGGCGCAGATCGAAATTGACGGAAGCAGTATATTTTTTGACCAGTTCAGAGACCGGCTCGGAGAAGCGGCCGGACCAGGCGTGTTGCTCTTGCATGATGGTTTCCTGTGTTCTTATTACGAATGGGACACACGCTACCATGCCATACGCAAGCAAAATGCGAAAGCCGCCTGCGCTCACCGCGCAGGCGGCCACGACTCAAGGCTTGATCGGGCGCTCGCCTCGCACCACAGGATTGGCCGGATCACTGCTCCACTCCATCCAGCCGCCGTCATACACTGCCGGCTGTTTCCAACCCATCAGATAAGCATAGAAAAAGGCTTCGGATGCGCGCCAGCCGGTGCCGCAATAAAACGCCACTCTTTGCTCGGGCAAAATGCCGGCCTCGCGCCAGAAAGCGGCAATTTCGTCGGCCGAACGCATGGTATGGTCCGGATTACGGAAGTCGCTCATATCATTGGCGTTCACCCCGCCATGACCCCAGGCTGCACCGGGAATATCGCCCTTGGGCTTGATATAGCTGTAACCCGAGGTCTCGCCGGTAAACTCGGCCCAGCTGCGTATGCTGGCCAGGCGTCCGTTTGGCGACTTAAGCAGGGCCTTGGCGTCGGCCAGCGACACCAGATATTCGGGTTTGCCGGGGAAAGGACCGCCCCAATTTGCAGCGGGACTTGCCGTCGGCGGCAAACCGCGCGCCACCGGATAGTCTGCCGCACTCCAGGCCGGATAGCCGCCATCGAGGATGCGCACATCCTTGACCCCGGCCAGCATCAGGATATGGGCTGCGCGCGCCGCCATCAGCGTATCGCGCCCATACAGAATGACTGGCGTACTGCTGGTAATGCCCTGCGCCAGCAACGTGGCTTCCAGCTGTTTGTCGTCCACCTTGTTCCACAGTGGCTCGGATTCCAGCGTATTGGTATCGATATACCCCGCGCCGGGAATATGGCTTAGCAGATAAGCCTTGGGCACACTCCAGCCCACCTCGAACAGCTTCCAGCCCTTGGCCGGCGCAGCAGTGACCGGCTTGCCCTGCTGCAAATCGTGTAGCCAGAATGCCGGCACCAGTGCCTGATAATTAGGCAGGGCCTTGAGTTTGGCCGTATCGGCCAAGGCATTCGGCAGATAGCTGATATGGCGATAACCCAGCTTGCCCAGACGCGCGGCCACCGCCTTGCTGCCTGCGCCATACAGGCCCAAAGGCTGCTGCACGGCAATCCCCTTGCGCGCCAGCAACGCCTGTAACTGGGCATCGTCCAGCTTGCCCAGCCAGCTGGCTGCCAGATTGACCGCACCGGGGTAATGCCCGCCCTGTTTGGCGCCCGCCTCCGGCCAGCCATTGAAATAAGCACTGGCCCGCGTATCCAGCGGCAATACCTGACTGGCGGCCTGCGCCAGCGTCCATGGCAGCAAACAGGCTGCCAACGCGTAAAAAGTACGTGTTTTCATGATGGTCCCAAAAATTGCCTGCGACCCCGCGATAAGGAGGTGCAGCAGCAAAGGAGGCGCAGCTTAACAAGCGGGCCTTGGCCATGGCAATGCGCTTGCATGGCCTGCCCCAGCTTCTATGCTGCAACTTCATCCACCTTGCAGGAGCACGTCATGCCACAAGTCAACTGGAGTCACTGGAGCGATATCGCCGTCAGCATAGGTCTGAACATTCTGGCCGCCATTGCGCTATGGATTATCGGGCGCTGGCTGATCAATCTGGCCTGCCGTCTGGTCAGCGACCAGCTAATACGGCGCAATATCGACGCGACCTTGCAGCGCTATGTCCA
>NZ_RJTZ01000005.1:0-56358 GCF_024343515.1 Aquitalea sp. S1-19
CGCCAGAGCAGGCCTGCCGCCAGCACGGCTGTCAAGCCGCTCAGCCATAAGGGCGGCATCACCGCCAGCAGCAAAACCAGCGCCAGCCAGGCACACAGCCAGGCACCCGGTGCTAAAAACCACTCAGTCCGCTGCACGTACATCCCGAGCCAGATCTGCAGCCCCGTCACGCTCACCCATTTCGGCAAACAGGCGCGCCAAAGCCAGCTCGGCCGAATCGGCCTGTGCGGTCTGTTCAGCTGCAGCCACATCAGGCTCGGCCATACGGTACAAGGCATTCTCAGGATCCAGCCCCTGTCCCATGCGCACAACGGCGCCCCACGCCTCACCCTGACCCGCGCTATCGGCCAGCACTTCGTGCGCCAGCGCAGCAAAAGCGGCGCGTTCACCATTTAACGCCAGTTGCTGCAACTGCTGCAGCCGCGCATCAGGCACCGACTCCGGCGCAGCGGCAATATCCGGCTCTGGCTCTTCAGGGCGGCGCGGCGCGGCCTGAACTGCCGCCGGCACGCGCCCGCCCAGCCTTGCACGATTGCGGCGCGCCAATTGCCAGGCAAGCAGGCTCATCACGGCAATACCACCTGCCCCACCGGCAAGCCAGCGAGCCAGTTCCTCGTCCAGCGACGCATCCTCCACGACGCCGCTATCCTCAGGCACAAGCAGCGCAGACAGGCGCACGACCTCCTTTTCCAGCGCAGCCAGACGCGCCTGCGCCTGTTGCAGCTGTACAAGCTTGTGCTCGGCCAACGCCTTGTCCGCCGCGACTTGCGCCTCGATGTCCGCCCGCACAGCCACAGGGCCAGGGCCAGGTGCGGGTGCGGGTGCGGGTGCGGGTGCGGGTGCGGGTGCGGGTGCGGGTGGAGCAAGCTTAGCTGCGACAGCCGGTGAAGGCGCCGCTGCGCGCGTACTGATATCAGGCAGGCGTAATAACGCCCCTGCCCGCAAACGGTTGGCATTGCCTGCCACAAAAGCCTGCGCATTGGCCGCCAGCAGCGCGCGTACCGCAGTGTCCGGCGAGCGCGCCGGATAAAAGCGTCGCGCCAGCGCAAAAGCGCTGTCCCCGGCAACTACGCGATAATGCAAAGGCCGGGCAGCGGCAGTCGCCGGCAAAACAGAATAGCGGCGACCGGCCTTCGCCCCTTCAAATACGGCATCCAGCTCGAACGACAACGCATGACGCCCCATAGGGTGCGGGCTTGTCAGCAATAGAAAATGCTGTGCATCCTCCTGCCCCACTTCAAGGCGAACCCCGTTCAATACGGTACGCGCCGCAGCATCAAGCCCGCGCACGCTGAAAACCGCCTGCGTACGCGCCTTGTCGCTGGCCAAAGCGCCCAGCAACTCGATTTTCAGCGCCAGCGCCTGCGCAGGTTCTGACAAGCGGAACAAACGCCCTAGCGCCGGATCGGATGGGGTGTCGATAAAAGGCAGGGACGGGCTGGACAGATCGGCATCCGCCGGCTGCGGCCGTGCCGGCAGGTTGTAGCCATAAAGCCGGTATTCGCGCACCCAGCGCCCGCCCGGCCAGACATATTCGATGGCAAAGCGCAGTACATCGGTGCCCGCCAGAGCCGGCCCGGCCAGCTGCACCACTGGCCGGCCATTAGCATCGCTCTTGATCTCAAAGCGCAAGAGCGATGCATTAGCGCTATAAGGCTGCAACAGCGGATAGTCATGCAGGGCGGCTAGCCGCACCACGCCACCCTCTGCGCCCTCAGGCAGATCCAGCGCGACTTCTGCCTGCAAGGGTTCGCCCTGGGCGGATAAAGGCTTAAGCGCGCCCATTCCGGCCTGAGCCAGCGGCGCCGCCAAAACACCCAATGCCAGCGGCAGAGCCAGTGCCAGCTCAGAAAACGCCAAACGGTTCATAGTGTCGCCAGCAGTTTCCCGGCTTCGTCACGCAACGCACCTTCGGTTTCGCCAAGCAGTTCCAGCAGCACTTCGCGCGCGCCCTCCTTGTCCCCCATATCGAGATAGACACGGGCAAGGTCAAGCTTGGTGGAAAGCGGGTCATCCGACACACTCATGCCCTCGGTCGACACCGGCGCAAATTCGGCTTCAAGGTCGGCTGTCAGCGCATCAAACGCCGTATCCCCTCGTGCATCTGTGCTCGGCTCGGCCTGATCAAACTCGAACAGGCTGTCAAAATCGTCCGCAGCAGCCGCAGCAAGCGGTGCTGCCACAGGAGCCGGCTCGGACGCTGGCATCCCCATCTGGAAATCAAAGTCCAGCAAATTGCCATTGTCGGCATGATCAGCCGGCTGTTCCGCCTCAGCCTCGCTGACGGCCTTTACCACAGGCGCCGGTGTACCCAGGCCGCCCAGCATGGCATCCATATCGAAGTCCAGCATATTGCTGTCGTGCGCTACGACCGGCTCAGGCTCGACAGCGGCGGGCTCTTCACCAAACAGCGCGGCGCGCAGCGGATCATCCGCATCATGGTCAGCCATTGATGGGGGCGCAAGCGGCGCCACGGGGGTGACTGCGGGTGCAGGCATGGCGAAGTCAACATCCGCTGCCATTTTCTGCGAGGGCAGGGCATCAGCCACACCAGACAGTTCGGCATCCAGATCAATCGGCCCCGCCGCTATGGCAGGTGCGCCACCCAGCGCCTCTACGCTGGACGACTCATCGGCATACAGGCTGTTTTGCGGATCCAGCGCCAAGCCCAATGCTGCGGCCTTGGCCCACAAGACACCCCGGCCATCCTGCGCCAGCTTGAGTTCACGGGCATGGTGCTCAAACGTATCCTTATCGGCACGCGAGGCGTAAATCTCGAGCAATTTAAGCCTGACCTCATGTCGGGTCGGATCTTTTTGCAAGGCATCCAGCAGAATGTCTTCGGCCTGCTGGTCACGGCCATAAGCCAGATACACTTCAGCCTCAGCCACCGGATCCACCTCGCCCGCATCAATCGAACCCATACCGGAACGGGTAAAATCGGTCAGGAAGGAGTTGCCGCCCGCACCTTCGGTCTGCTGGGTACGCATCAAAGCGCCATGCTGCAAGGCGCTGGCCGCGCCCAGCGGTCTTCCTGCCAAAGCCGCATCGACACGCCCTGACTCGCGACGCTTGCGCACCCAGGTCACGCCAAGCAAAGCCAGCGCCAAAGCCGCTAGCCCGCCACCGATCAAAGGCAGTTGGGCAAACACGTCATCCAGCAGCGACGTCGTGTCTTCGTCCGGATTATTCAGCTGAGTACTTGCTGGAGCAGCCTGCATGGCTTTCAAGCGCGCCTCAAGCTGGACAATTTTCTCTTGCGTCTGGGCCAGCGTGCGATCGCGCGCTTCAAGCTCCTGCTCCAGCACCGACAAGCGCGCATCCGCCTCAGGACCGCCAGACTCTGGCGCGCTTAGCTTAACGGTCGGATTCGAGACCGGCGCTTGCACCTCGGTCAGCGGCTTGGCCGGCGCAGGGGTGGCTGCATCCGGAGCGGACTTAAGCTTAGGGGTCGGTATTGGTGCCGGGGCCGGAGTCACCGCCGCGACCTTGGCCGGCGGGATGCTGGCAGGCACCTCAGATGCTACCGCCCCGCCCGCTAACAAGCGCGACGCTTCAAGCGGATTGATCGCCCGGATACGGGCCGCACCCGGAATGGCCAGACGCGCGCCAGCCATCATCCGTTCAGGATTACCGGCAATAAACGCATGCGGGTTGGCTTTGAAGATCGCCGCCATGGCCTGGTTCAAACTGGCATCGGCTGGACGCGCACTGCGTGCCAGCGACATCAGCGTCTGACCCGGTGCTACCTCTACCATGCCCGGCTGCATGGGTTTGGCACGCGCCGCACGTGGTGAAGTCTTGGCAAGTAGTGGCAGATCCTGCTCCAGCACGGGCTGGCGCAAAGGATAATCGGCCGGATCCAGTAAAACGGTGTATTCACGCAGACTGCGACCGGCAGGACTACGCGCTTCGATCACAAAGCGCAGATACGGATCATGAATGGCTTGCGAAGATATCACCCGGATATAGGGTTTGCCGCCCTGATTGACCACGGCAAAGCGCAAAGAACCCAACACGGGCGCATAGTCGATATTCAAATCACGAAAGGCATCGGGACTGGCCAGGCTGACACGCAGCTTATCGGCATCCTGGGCATCCGCACCACTTAAGGCAATATTGGCGCGCAGACTCTCGCCCAGACTGGAGCGGACCTGAATCCCGCCAAGACCCGCCCAAGCCGATGAAGCAAAGACTAAAGACACCAGTACTACGCTTAGTTTTTTTGTATTACGCCTGGTCACAATCTGCCTTCCGGTCATTTAGTTTGGGTGCTTACGTTCAGGCACGACGTCCCCTTACCTTGCCTGCCCGCCCCGATAAAATCAAACAGCATGAATATTTGTCAAATATAACCCGAATCAATCACTCAGGCCAAATACCCCTTGGCGAGCATAGACTCGGCCAATTTGACAATATTCAATGCCGCCCCCGCGCGCACATTGTCGGCAGCCAGCCAGAACTGCACCCGCGCACCCTCTACCCGCAAGCGGCTGACCCAGACCAGATCATTACCGGTAGCTTCCATCGGCGTCAGATACGGACCAAAACTGTCGCTTTCTGTCACCACACGCAAGCCGGCCTGCTCCAGTTGCAATGCAACTTCATCACGATTCAGGGGCTGTTCCGTTGCCAGCGCCACCGACCAGCCATGACCGAAGAACACCGGCACCCGTACACAAGTCGCCTCGACTTCCAGACCTGGCAGCGCCAGCACGCGACGCAACTCATGCTGCACCGAGCGCTCTTCCTCGCTGACACCTGCCGTATCTACATCGCCGATTTGCGGCAGCACATTAAACGCGATGCGCTTGGCGAACACATTGACTTCGGTCTCGCGCTGGGCAAACAACGATGTTGTCTGAGTCGCCAGCTCTTCCATCGCAGCCTGACCGCTACCGGAGACCGACTGGTAAGTCGATACCGTCACCCGCGACAAACCCTTGGCCGCAAAAACAGCCAGCGCCTGCGCCAGTGGCGTCACCGTGCAATTAGGCACGGCAACCAGGCCAGTTTCGCCAGCATCCAGCAGCAAATTGTCATTAATACCCGACACCACCAGCGGCACGCCTTCGTCAGCGCGAAAAGCAGCACTGAAGTCGAGCACCACACAACCTGCCGTACGCGCATCCGGCACATAGCGGCGCGCCACTTCGCTACCCGCGACAAAGATGGCCAGCTGCACGTTTTCAAAGGCGAAATCCGCCAGCTGATGCACTTCCAGCTCGCGGTTACCGAAGGCGGCCACATCGCCCTCATAGTCTTCACCATCTACCGCATAGACCCGCCGGGCGGGAAAACGGCGCTGGGCCAGCAGTTCAAGGACGGCTTCGCCGATCAGGTTTTTGGCGCCGATTACGGCTACATTGATGGATTGTTGCATTTTCTGTCTTCCGAAATGACAAAAGGCGCCGTAGCGCCTTTTGTGGATAAATAGCGTTGACCGCCATTCTACCGTTTTATCGTTCGATCAGGATACGCAGCATGCGACGCAAAGGTTCGGCCGCGCCCCACAGCAACTGGTCACCCACGGTAAAGGCCGACAGATAATCGCCGCCCATCGCCATCTTGCGCAGACGGCCAACCGGCGTCACCAGCGTGCCGGTAACGGCCGCCGGCGTCAGATCCTTCATCGACGCTTCGCGTGTGTTCGGCACCACCTTGGCCCATGGATTGGCTGCAGCCAGCATGTCCTCGATCTCGGAGAGCGGAATATCGTTCTTCAGCTTGATGGTCAGCGCCTGGCTGTGGCAGCGCATGGCGCCGATGCGCACGCACAGGCCATCCACCGGCACAGGGTTCGCGCTGCGGCCGAGGATCTTGTTGGTCTCGACCCCGCCCTTCCATTCTTCCTTGGACTGGCCGTTACCCAGATCCTTGTCGATCCAAGGGATCAGACTGCCGGCCAGCGGCACGCCGAAGTTCTGGCTAGGGAAAGCATCGGAGCGCAGGAAATCGGACACCTTGCGGTCGATATCCAGAATCGCCGAGGCCGGATTGGCCAGCAGGTCTTTCACTTCGGCATTGACCGCGCCCATGCCCGAGAGCAGTTCGCGCATATTCTGCGCACCGGCACCGGAGGCCGCCTGATAGGTCATCGAGCTGACCCACTCGACCTGGTCGTTCTGGAACAGGCCGCCCAGCGCCATCAGCATCAGCGATACAGTGCAGTTGCCGCCGACGTAGTCCTTGACACCGCGCACGATGGCATCGTCGATCACCTTGCGGTTAACCGGGTCGAGAATGATCACCGCGTCGTCGGCCATGCGCAGCGTCGAGGCGGCATCAATCCAGTAGCCCTTCCAGCCGGCCGCACGCAGTTGCGGATAGACTTCACTGGTATAGTCGCCGCCCTGGCAGGTGACGATCACGTCCATAGCCTTAAGCTCGGCTATGTTTTTCGCGTCTTTCAGTGCCGGTACATCGCGACCGATGTCGGGGCCTTTGCCGCCGACATTGCTGGTGGTAAAGAACACCGGCTCGGTAATCACGGCGAAGTCGTTCTCTTCGCGCATGCGCTGCATCAGTACCGAACCCACCATCCCGCGCCAACCTACAAAACCTGCTCTCATCGTCGTTCTCTCTATCTCAATGAATTCTTATATCGTGCCGGTGGGTGACGGTTGCCTTGTCCGCCGGCAGCGTAGGGTGGGTTAGGCCGCAGGCCGTAACCCACCACGAGGTGATCACAGCGCCGCGATCACCGCGTCGCCCATGGCCGAGCAGCTCACCTTCTCGCAACCGGCCTCATAAATGTCGGCGGTGCGCAAGCCCTGGGCCAGCACCTTCTTCACCGCGCTCTCGACACGCACGGCTTCAGCTTCGGCCCCCAGACTGTAACGCAGCATCATCGCCACTGACAAAATGGTCGCCAGCGGGTTGGCCAGGTTCTGCCCGGCAATGTCCGGCGCCGAGCCATGAGACGGTTCGTACAAGCCCTTGTTGTTTTCGTCCAGCGAAGCCGAAGGCAGCATGCCGATCGAGCCGGTCAGCATCGACGCCTCGTCCGACAGGATATCGCCGAAGATATTGCCGGTCACCATCACATCAAACTGCTTGGGACGGCGCACCAGCTGCATCGCGGCATTGTCGACATACATATGTGTGAGCTCCACTTCCGGATACTCGCGCGCCACGTCGATCATGATCTCTTTCCAGAACTCGGTGGTCTCCAGCACATTGGCCTTGTCGACCGAGCACAGTTTCTTGCCGCGCTTCATCGCGGTGGCAAACGCCACATGCGCGATACGGCGGATCTCGCTCTCGCTGTAGCGCATGGTGTTGTAGGCTTCGCGCTCGCCCAGTTCGTTGACCGCGATACCGCGCGGCTGGCCGAAATAGATGTCGCCGGTCAGCTCGCGGATGATCATGATATCCAGCCCCGCCACCACCTCGGGCTTGAGCGTGGACGCATTGGCAAGCTCGGGGTAAAGAATCGCCGGGCGCAGATTGGCGAACAGGTTCAGATCCTTGCGAATCGCCAGCAGGCCGCGCTCGGGGCGCAGCGGACGATCGAGCTTGTCGTACTGCGGGCCGCCGACGGCGCCAAGCAAAATGGCATCGGCTTCGCGCGCCAGATTCTGCGTCAGCGACGGATAGGGCGAACCAAACGCGTCAACTGCCGCGCCGCCCAAGGGCGCAAACTCCCAATCAATGGCCAGACCATCGGCCTTGAGTACTTCCAGCACGCGCACCGCCTGCGCGATGATCTCGGGACCGATGCCGTCACCCGGTAATACTGCGATTTTCTTCATGATTTCTCTCTTGTCTTGTTATTTTTCAGGCAAACAGCCACGGCTGCGATGCGCGGCGCTTCGTTTCATAAGCGCGGATTTCGCCTGCGTGCTGCAGGGTCAGGCCGATTTCGTCCAGCCCGCCCAGCAGGCAATGCTTGCGGTGCTCGGTGATGTCGAACGTGAAGGCGGTACCGTCCGGCGTAGTGACCGTCTGCGCCGGCAAGTCGATATTCAGGCTGTAGCCTTCGTTCGCCTCGCACTCGGCAAACAGCCTATCCACCACATCGGCAGAGAGCACGATAGGCAACAGGCCGTTCTTGTAGCAGTTATTGAAAAAGATATCGGCGAACGACGGCGCAATCACCACGCGGAAGCCCTGGTCTTCCAGCGCCCATGGCGCATGTTCGCGGCTGGAGCCGCAGCCGAAATTCTCGCGTGCCAGCAGCACTTCGGCACCGGCATAGCGCGGGAAATTAAGCACAAAATCGGGGTTCAGCGGGCGCACGCTATTGTCCATGCCCGGCTCGCCATGATCGAGGTAGCGCCATTCATCGAACAGATTGGGGCCGAAACCGGCGCGTTTGATCGATTTGAGAAACTGCTTGGGAATGATGGCGTCGGTGTCGACGTTGGCCCTATCCAGCGGGCACACCAGCGCGTTCAGGCTATTAAATGCTTTCATTTCGTATCCGTCAGAATTTGTTGGCCACATCGCGGGCGGTATTGCTGATCACCTGCCCGCCCTTCTGGATATCCTGCCCCATGCCCTGCATGGTATTGCAGCCAGCAAGCAGGCCCAGTGTCAGGACAGTCAGCAGTGCTCTCATACCGCCTCCAGCTTGCGTACATCGGCAAAATGCCCGGTCACGGCAGCCGCCGCCGCCATCGCCGGGCTGACCAGATGGGTGCGTCCGCCCTGCCCCTGACGGCCTTCGAAGTTGCGGTTGGAGGTCGACGCGCAACGCTCGCCCGGCAACAGACGGTCGGCATTCATCGCCAGACACATTGAGCAGCCCGGTTCGCGCCACTCGAAACCTGCCGCGACAAACACCTTGTCCAGTCCCTCGGCCTCGGCCTGTTGCTTGACCAGACCCGAGCCTGGCACCACCAGCACCTGCTTGACGTTGGCCGCTTTCTTGCGGCCACGCGCTACGGCGGCAGCCTCGCGCAAGTCCTCGATGCGCGAATTGGTGCACGAGCCGATAAACACCACATCAACCGGAATATCGGTCATGGCGGTATTGGCGGTGAGGCCCATATATTCCAGCGCACGGATGGCACCGGCTTTTTTCACCGCATCGGTTTCCTGTGCCGGGTCGGGTACACGACCGTTGACATCGACCACCATCTCCGGCGATGTGCCCCAGGTCACCTGCGGGGCCACTTCTTCGGCCTTGAGTTCCACCTCGGCGTCAAAATGCGCGCCCTCGTCCGAATGCAGCGTATTCCAGTACGCTACCGCCGCATCCCACTGCAGAGCGCTTGGCGCGAGCGGCCTGTCCTTGACATAGGCAATGGTCTTGTCGTCAACCGCAACCAGGCCCGAGCGCGCACCGGCCTCGATCGCCATATTGCACAGCGTCATCCGCCCTTCCATGGAAAGGCCGCGAATGGCCGACCCGGCAAACTCGATGGCGTAGCCGGTGCCACCGGCGGTGCCTATCTTGCCGATAATCGCCAGCGCCACATCCTTGGCGCCCACGCCGGCGCCAAGCTGCCCCTCGACGCTAACGCGCATATTCTTCGACTTCTTGGCCACCAGGCACTGGGTCGCCATCACATGCTCGACTTCGGAAGTGCCGATACCGTGCGCCAGCGCGCCGAAAGCACCGTGGGTCGAGGTATGGCTGTCGCCGCACACCACGGTCATGCCCGGCAAGGTCGCGCCCTGCTCCGGCCCCATCACATGCACCACACCCTGGCCGATATCCTTGAACGGGAAATAGGCCAGCGCGCCGAAAGCCTTGATATTGGCGTCCAGCGTCTCGACCTGCAGGCGCGAGATCGGATCCTGGATGCCCTGGTCCCAGTGGTCGGTCGGGGTGTTATGGTCGGCGGTCGACACCACCGAATCCTTGCGCCACAAGGGGCGGTTAGCCAGTTTCAGGCCTTCGAAGGCTTGCGGACTGGTGACTTCATGCACCAGATGGCGGTCGATATACAAAAGGCAGGTGCCGTCGCTCTCTTCGCGCACCACGTGGGAGGCCCACAACTTGTCGTACAGGGTTTGTGCCGTCATGGTTTTTCTTGCCAGTGTTTGCAATAGGGATGATTCCATTCTGTCATATCGTCCGACCTTGTTACAAGCGGTGCATGCTGCAACGCGAAAGCCGGACATAAAAAACAGCAAAGCCTCGCAGCACAAGGCTTGCGAGGCTTCGGACAGAGCGTCCAATTATCGGACAAAGCGTCTAAACGACAGCGGGCTGTTTAACGGAACGCAAAAACAGCAAGGCCAATATCACACCGCCAAGCGCGGCCAGCGTCGACATGCCGAACACGGCCAATGCTCCGCCCATGGGCCAGAGCAAGCCGCTGATCAGCCCGCCGCTACTGCCCCCCAGCCCGAAGCCGGCAATGATGTAAAAGCCTTGCGCGCGCGCCTGATGGGCCGGCGCAAAATAGCGGTGCAACAAGGCCACGGCCGCCGCATGGTGCACGCCAAACGTGAGTCCATGCAGCAATTGGGCCAGCACCGCCAAGGCCGCTGTTTCCAGCGCCAGCGCGAGCAAGGCAAAGCGCGCCACCGCCGCCAGCAGCGACACCAGCATCAGGCGCTCGGCCGAGGCGCTACGCATCAGGCGCGGCATAAACCAGAACGCCGCCACCTCGGCCATCACCCCGATAGCCCACAGCCAGCCTATGCTGTCGCGTGCATAGCCCGCGTTTTTCAATGCAATCGAATAGAACACATAATACGGCCCGTGCGCGTAAGCCATCAAAAAGCAGCAGGCAAACAGCGCCAGCACCACCGGCTGGCGCAAGGTCGCCATAATCGGCTCTGGCGAGTCCGTCGCCCTTTCCGGCACCACATCCGGCACGGCCAGCGCGGCAAACACGATCAACACCAGCGTCGCAGTCACCACCCAGGGCATGATGGCAATCGACAGCCAGTCAAACAGATAGCCGCCGGCCACCGATGTCACGACAAAACCGACCGAGCCCCACAGCCGGATTCGGCTATAGCGCCCGGGTGTTGCGCGCGTTAAGTGGGCGCTGCTGGCCTCCACCAGCGGCAACGCCGCGGCCCAGAAAAAATGCGACAGCGCGAGAAAGGCAAACATCCACCAGAAAACCGGGCTAAGCCCGACCATGGAAAAAGCTGCTGCCGACACGATGGAGGTGCCAATCACGATGGGACGGCGCCGGCGCATATGGTCGGCCAGCCAGCCCCACAGCCCCGGCGCGGCAATACGCGCAAGCGTGGAAAGCGACATCAGCAGGGAAATTTGCCAGGCGCTGAACGACAGCGATTCGAGATACAGCCCCCAGAACGGGCTGAACAGGCCGAAAAAAGCGAAATAGCAGAAATAGAACGCCGCCAGCGGCGCGAAGGGAAGAGAAAGTTTCATGGGGGCGGATTATACGGAATCGCAACCCGCCACGTCTTAGCGCCTGTTCACAAGCTGCTGCGCACAGGCCGATGCAGATATACCCCCATTGCACATGGGTATTGATGGAATATGCTTCGCACTAGCCATGCATCAGCCCCCTTCACGGTGAAAGCTCCTGCCAGTGCAAAGCATGCAGACGGTTTGATTCCCCATGCTTCTGGCGTGGTGTCCACATGACAAGACCCCATGCCGGACCCTACTCAGAAGCTGAGCACCTTGTCCGCCGCCAGCGTCAGCGCAGCCAGAGACGGCATGGTACCGATCTCGACCCCAGGCAGCAGTTGTGCCGCGCCGATACCGCGCGCGTCCAGACAAGTGCGGCAAGCCTGCACGGTCACGCCTTGTGCCAGCAACTCTTCCAGCATCTGCCCCAGCGCCAGACCGGCAGCCACCTGCTGGCCGGACTGTGCGACCACGACGGCATCGGACAGCAAAAACAGGCTGAGCCTGGGCTCAGCGGCGTCGGCCGCCAGCGTAGTCGCCAGACGCAGCGCCGACAAGGTGCGCTCGCTGCCGTAAGGTGCCGCATTGAGAATAAACAGGATGTTCTGCATTCATGACTCCAAAGAAATAGAAAAAGCTATCCGCGCAGCCGCGCAAGCCAGGCGGCATCAAAAGCGTCCGCATCGGCAGTGGGCGGCAGACCCAGCGCCTGGCACAAGGCCGGCAAGGTCGGCGCCGGCAGCGCATCGGGCGCTTGCAGCGCCGGATGCAGCAATACCCGGCACGGCGGGCCATCCGCCACGATGGCACCACCGTCCAGATGCAGCACGCGGCTGGCGTGGCGGGCAATAAAGTCAAGATCGTGGCTGATAAACAGCAGCGCCCGCCCCTCGCTGCGCGCCAGCGCCAGCCATGCCTCGAAACACGCCAGCTGCGCAGCGTCAAAGTCGCGCGTCGGCTCGTCCAGCAACACCAGCGGCGTGTCCTGAGCAATCAGCGCCGCGAGCGTCAGCAAGCGCCGCTCGCCGGCGTTCAGATCGAAAGGATGGCAGCGCGCGTGCCCGGCAAGACCGGTCAGCTCCAGCGCACGCGCCACCTTCAGCGCCAGCTCGCTATCGTCCAGCCCGGCCAGACGCGGTGCGAAAGCGACCTCGGCCTCGACCAGGTCATGGCAGATCTGGCGCTCGGCCTCCTGGAACATCAGCGCGACCTGTCGCGCCAGTTGCGGCGCGCGCGCCTGCACCGTATCCAGCCCGCCTACCGTCACCTGTCCGGCCGCAGGCTTGAGCAGACCGCAGGCGAGCTTGAACAGGGTCGACGTGCCGGCACCGTTGCGCCCTACCAGCGCCAGGCACTCGCCGGGCGCGACGCTCAGGTTCAGGCCTGACAGCAAGGGCGCCGCATCCGTCCAGGAAAATGCGACATCGCGAAACTGCAAAACGGGTTCAGCCATGTAATACCTCGCCAAAACGGGCAGCCACGGTCGCAGTCGTCACCGGCGGCGGCACCTCGGCATGCCAGGCGCCAGCCTGACGCGCCCGGTGCGCAGCCCGCAGCGCGTCGCAGGCCCTCACCTGCGTCAGCGCCACATCGAACAATTCGACCGCACCACCCAAAGCCACCTGCTGCCCGCCATCGAGCAGCAGGATGCGCCCGGCGTGACGCGCGGCCAGATCGAACTGCTTGTCGAACAGCACCAGCGCCATCCCGTCGCGGCACAGATCATGCAAACGGCCCAGAAGGCTCGTGGCCGCCGCCGGCGTCAGCCGGCTGAACGCCTCGTCCAACAACAGCAGCTGTGGCTGCATCGCCAGCGCAGCCGCAATCGCGACGCGCTGCGCCTCTCCGCCCGACAATGAAGCCGGATGGCGCGCGGCCAGCGCGTCGGCCTCGCACAGCGCCAACGCCGCCGCAACGCGCCGGCGAATCTCGGCTTCAGCCAAGCCCAGGTTCTCCGGCCCGAACGCCACCTCGGCCGCCACGCTGAACGCGCAGCCGGTCAGCGCAGCGTACGGGTTGGCCTGCACCAGTTGCACCCGCTGCGCCCAAGCTGCCGGCTGCGCTCCGGCCAGGCTCTCAGCGCCCAGCACGGCCGTACCGTCGCATTGCGCCGGCAAGGCATGCGGCACCCAGCCCGCCATCCAGCAAGCCAGCGTACTCTTGCCGCTGCCGCTACCGCCCAGTACCGCCAGCACCTCGCCCGGTGCCAAAGAAAAGTCCAGCCCTGACAGCGCCGGCTGCGTGACGCCGCGCCGGGTCAGGCTCGCGCCGGAAAAACGCATCAGCGCCATAGCAGACTCCCGGCCAGAACCAGCGCCAACAGCACGCAGCCATACCACAGCCAGCGCTCCCAGATCGCTGGCTGTGGCGCGTCCAGCGTAGTGCGGCGCAAACGGCTGCGGAACGCCCGCGCGTCCAGCGCCGCCGCGCGCTCACCAACGTCACTCAACGTCCACACCACCAGCGGCGCGGCCAGTGCCAGCAAACTGCGCCAGCGGCGGAAAAACGGCGCTGCCACATCCACGCCACGCGCGGCCTGCGCCTCGGACACCGCCGCCAGCCTCGCTTTGAGCTGCTCGGACAACAGCAAGGGACTGGCCAGCAGATAGGCCACACCGGGCGGCAGGCGACTGGCAAACAGCGCGCGCGTCAGGCTGGCCGTGGTGATGCTGGACAACCACAGCAAGGCTGCCGCCAGCACGATCGCGACGCGCAACCACAGCCGTAACGCCGCCAGCAAGGCCGCCTGGCGGTTATCCACCACCTGCCCCAGCCAGCTGTCAAGATAGCGCCCATGCACCAGCGTCAAGCCCAGTGCCAGCGGCAGCAACACCAGCGCCCACTGCCGCAAACGTGCACCGCCTAGCGGCCGCATCCCTAGCGCCACCAGCAACAGTGCCAGAGCGACGGCGAGCAGAGACGGGAGATCGATACGCATGGCCAGCAGCCCCAACGGCAACAGCAGGGCCAAACCGGTGAACGGGTGCATCAGCGTACCTGAGCCGCGCCCGGGAACTGCGCGCGCACGCGCTCGGGCAGGCCGCGTACCAGCAACCAGGCGATCAGTGCACTGACCACCTTGTCGACCAGGTTGACGCCGAACACGGTAAATGCCACCGATTCGAGCAGCTTGCTGCCCAGCGCATTCATATAGGCCACGACAAAATCGGCACCGCTGCCGGTGGCTCCGCCGAACAGATAGGCGCGGATCGGGGTTGCCACCACGACGACCGCCAGCGTGACCAGCAGGCTGGACAACAGCACGCGCGGCAAAGAGCGAAAGCCGCCGGCGCGGGCACACAGCCCGGCAACCAGACCAATGACCGCCGCCACCGGTGCGAAGGCCGCAGCGACCGGGCTGGTAAGCACACCCCAGATCAGGTTGGTGACCAAGCCTGTCACCAGCGCAGCCAGCGGGCCGGCCAGCAGGGCCACCACGAAGGTGCCGATCGCATCGATAAAGATCGGCAGTTTGAGCATGGACGCGAGCTGGCCGAGCACCATATTGAAGGCGATACCGGCGGACATCAGGGTCAGGGTGCGGGTGGAAAACAATGGGTTCATCTCGGGTTCTCGTGTAAAGGATTCAAAAGGACAGGCTGCAACTCGTCATAGCCGGACAGCGGGCAAGGCACGCGACTGAACGCCACACCCGGCAACTCGCCCAGCACCAGCTCACAAGTGGTGCGCACGATGCAGCCTGGCATCACATGCCCGCCGCGCATCACGCCTTGCGCATCGGCCACCGACAGGTGCAAATGGGCACCATCCTGTCCCAGCGTGCCGGACAGGGCAATGATCTCGAAAGCATCCTGCAGCAGCGTGGCGTCCGGCTGCCCGGCAAAGCGCAGCGCGGCGGTGCTCAGGCTGCCGACCACGCCGGCAACCCAGCCTGCCTGCACCTGATGCTCGGCGACCCAGCTATCAAGTGCAGCCAGCAAGTCGTCTCCGGGACGCAAGCGCAGCACGGAAAAATGCGCGTGCTGCATGTGCACGCCCGGTAGCGGCAGCGCGTCTGGGCGGTGACTATCTGTATTCATGCAAAAGCCTCATATTCGTTTGCTGGAAATAAACAGGCGCTGGTGGAAGAACTGCGAGCGCTGGCGCAATACCCGCTTACAGTTTTTCTCTGACGATGCAGCTCAGAAAATCGTGAACACGCTGCTACACCAGCTGATTGCGCTGCAAGACCTTGTAGACCTTGCCGCTCAGGCGCGCGAGTTTGTCGATTTCGCCAAGCTTGGGCATTTCGCCGGCATCCAGCCGTGCCTGCCAGTCAAGCAGCTCGACATCAAGAAACTCCAGCAACTTTTTCGAGCAGCCATTGCATAGCCCCTGGCAGATGGCCGCCACCGGCAGATGAAACGGCATGGCCGCGCGCACCTGGGCAATCAGCGCGTACATGGCCGCACGGGTATCGGGTTTACGCATAGGACGTGCGCCGCAGCGCACAAGGGAAAGCTTATGAAGCGGTGCAGAATAAACCCGCCACGCACCGCAGGCAAGCGCACCTTAACCACCGCGAAACTTGTCGATCTCGCGCCGCGACCGCTTGGTCGGCCGCCCCTCGCCATGCGGAAAGCTGGCGTGCTCGGCTTTGAGCAGCAACATTTTTTCCTCGCGCGCGGCCTTGATTTCGGCGTCTTCGGCATACATCAGCTGCGCTTCCCTGGCTGGCCGGCGCTGGCCGGACAGTTGCAATACGGTGACCCGCCACGGCAATTGCTGGATTTTCATGTCCAGCACATCGCCCTCGCGCACCACGCGCGATGCCTTGACCCGCTCGCCATTCACTTCGATGCGCCCAAGCTCGATGGCCTCGTGCGACAGCGCGCGCGTCTTGAAAAACCGCGCCGCCCACAACCATTTATCCAGCCGCAAGCGGCTGTCGTCTTCCTGCTCTACCGCCTTGCCACGCGCCATTACGCCACCCTCCAGGCTGCACTCACCAGCCCATCAAGCTGCACGGCAACCGTGTCGCCCGACGCCAGAGCCGACACGCCGGCCGGTGTGCCGGTGTAGATCAGATCACCCTCGGTCAGGCCATAAATACGCGACAGCGTGCTGACAATGTTTGCCACCGAGAACAGCATCATGGCCGTGTCACCCTGCTGCCGTGTTTCGCCATTCACCGTCAGCGAAAAATGCAGGGCTTGCGGATCGGGCACGCGGCGCGCATCCACCAGTGCCGACACGCAGGCCGCCGTGCGAAAGCCCTTGGCCTTGACCCAGGGCAGGCCCTTGCGCTTGGCCTCGGCCTGCACGTCACGCGCAGTCAGATCCAGCCCGATGCCGTAGGCGGCGACATGTTGCAACGCCTCGGCCTCGGCAATATCGGCCCCGCCCTTGCCTATCAGCACCACCAGCTCGGCCTCGTGCTGCACATCCTGCGAATAGGCCGGCAGCGTGATGGGCGCGTCCTCGCCGATCAGCGCCGAGGTGGGCTTGAGAAACACCAGCGGCTCTTCTTCCAGTGCATTGCCAAGCTCGGCGGCATGGGCGGCGTAATTGCGCCCGATGCAGAAAATATTGCCCACCCGGAACGGGACGGTATCGACCAGCAATTCGGCCATGGCGCTTACCTCGTAGTTTGATACGGCCGATTATTCCACGAAGCCGCCCCCGCTATCGAGTGCCGGCTTAATCTTCGCGGATTTCGAAGTCATGCGTAATGTCGGCGCTCTTGCCCAGCATGATGGAGGCCGAACAGTATTTTTCCGCCGACAGGCGGATCGCGCGTTCGACGGCATCGCTTTTCAGGCCGCGCCCGGTGACGACGAAGTGGAAATGGATTTTGGTGAAGATTTTGGGCTCGGTTTCCGCACGCTCGGCCTCCATCTCCACCCAGCAGTCCGTCACTTCCTGGCGCGATTTTTTCAGGATGGACAAAACGTCATAGCTGGTGCAGCCGGCGGTGCCGACCAATAACAGCTCCATCGGACGCGGCCCCAGATTACGCCCGCCGCCTTCGGGTGCACCATCCATCACCACCGCGTGCCCGCTACCGGTTTCCGCCATAAAACACACCCCGTCTACCCACTTCAGCCTGGCTTTCATCTTTTCCCCTTTTGACAGGCGCAAAACCTGTATTTATCCGTATTTTACCAGCCAACATGGCCACCCGAATCGAATAGCCTATCACTCGGATTTGGGCTGGCAAAGAATCACCGGTAAAATGCTTAGATTGTTTTATCAAGAAGCCATCATGCTGGTATTGGGAATCGAATCGTCTTGTGACGAAACCGGGGTTGCACTGTACGACCTCGAAGCCGGGCTGATCGCCCAGCAACTGCATACGCAAATGGCGATGCATGCAGAGTACGGCGGCGTGGTTCCCGAACTGGCCAGCCGCGACCATATCCGCCGCGTCGTGCCGCTCACCGAGGCCTGCCTGAAAGAAGCCGGAAAAACGCTCTCCGACATCGATGCAGTCGCCTACACCCAGGGGCCGGGTCTTGGCGGCGCCTTGCTGGTGGGCGCAAGTTTTGCCAATGCACTGGCCTACTCGCTGAAAAAACCGGTGATCGAAGTCCACCATCTGGAGGGCCACCTCTTGTCGCCGCTACTGGCCGAATCGCGACCCGAGTTTCCGTTTCTGGCGCTACTGGTGTCCGGCGGCCACACCCAGATCATGGCGGTGCGCGGCATAGGCGACTATGAAATTCTGGGCGAAACGCTGGATGATGCCGCCGGCGAAGCCTTCGACAAGACAGCCAAGCTACTGGGGCTGGATTACCCGGGTGGCCCGCGCCTGTCGCAACTGGCCGAGTCCGGCGACCCGGACCGCTTCACCCTGCCGCGCCCGATGCTGCATTCGGACAATCTGGACATGAGCTTCTCCGGCCTGAAAACGGCGGTACTGACGCTGACGCGCCAGGTAGAAGCCAGCGAAGGGGAAATCGGCGAGCAGGCGCGCATGGACATCTGCCGCGCCTTTCAGAACGCCATCGTTGACGTGCTGGTGCATAAATGCCTGAAGGCAATGAAAAAAGCCGGCATGAAGCGCATCGTGGTCGCCGGCGGCGTCGGCGCCAACAAGCAGTTGCGTGCAGGTTTGAATGCTGCAGCGGCCAAATACCGCTTCGCCGTGTTCTATCCGCCCATGGCGCTATGCACCGATAACGGTGCCATGATCGCCTTTGCCGGTGCCATGCGCCTGAAGTATGCCCATGCCGCCGGCGGTTTCAGCGTCAAGCCGCGCTGGGATCTGGCCACCTTGCCCAAAGCCTGAACGCCCCGACCTTAATGCCGCCGCATGCCCTGCCAACATGGTTGGGGTACGCGGCGCAGCGGAATTTCTGCCGGAAACGGCATAGCGGAAACCCATGATCCAACTGAAGAACGTCAATCTGCGTCGCGGCCTGAAAGAGCTGCTGATTAACGCCAGCCTTACCCTTAACCCCGGCAACCGTATCGGCATGGTCGGCGCCAATGGTGCCGGCAAATCCAGCCTGTTTGCGCTTTTAATGGGCCAGTTGCAGCAGGATGCCGGCGAAGTCGAGGTGCCGGCCCACTGGACGGTAGCCCATGTGGCACAGGAAACACCTGCGCTTAACAGAAGCGCGCTGGATTATGTGCTGGATGGCGACCATGAGCTGCGCAACTTGCAGGCAAAACTCACGATCGCCGAGCAGGCCAACGACGGCGTCGAAATCGGCCACTTGCATGGCGAGCTGGAACATATCGATGCCTATACCGCCGAGTCGCGTGCCGCGCGCCTGCTCACCGGCCTGGGTTTTAGCCAGGAAGGCCAGACGCGGCCGGTGTCCGATTTTTCCGGCGGCTGGCGCATGCGTCTGAATCTGGCGCAAGCACTGATGTGCCGCTCCGATTTATTGCTGCTGGACGAGCCGACCAACCACCTCGATATCGAAACCGTGCTGTGGCTGGAAGACTGGCTGGTGGCCTACCCCGGCACCTTGCTGGTGATCTCGCACGACCGCGATTTTCTCGACGCGGTCACCACCCATATCGTCGAAGTGGCGCAGCAGACGCTGACGCTATACACCGGCAACTACAGCAGCTTTGAAGTCATGCGTGCGGAAAAGCTGTCGCGCCAGCAATCCGACTTCCAAAAGCAGCAAAAACAGATTGCCCACCTCGAGTCCTTTATTACCCGCTTCAAGGCCAAGGCCAGCAAGGCGCGTCAGGCGCAAAGCCGGGTCAAGGCGCTGGAAAAGCTGGAACGCGTGGCGCCGGCGCATACCGACTCGCCCTTCGACTTTTCTTTCGCCCCACCGGACAAGCTGCCTAATCCGCTGCTCAAGCTGGAAAATGTCAGCGTCGGTTATGGCGACACGCCCATACTTCGCAATCTGACGCTATCGGTCGAAGCCGGTGCGCGCATCGGCCTTCTGGGCGTCAACGGCGCGGGCAAGTCGACGCTGGTCAAATTGCTGGCGGGCGAACTCAAGCCGCAACAGGGCGAACTTGTCGGCGCACAGATGCTGCAGATCGGCTATTTCGCCCAGCACCAGCTGGAAACGCTGCGCCCGGACGAGTCGCCGTTGTGGCATTTGCAAAAACTGGCACCCACCGTGCGCGAGCAGGAGCTGCGCACCTTCTTGGGCGGCTTCAATTTCCGTGGTGATGAAGTTTCTGCCCCGGTCGGGCCTATGTCGGGCGGTGAAAAATCGCGCCTCGCGCTCGCGCTCATCGTATGGCAAAAACCCAATTTGCTGCTCTTGGATGAACCGACCAACCATCTGGATCTGGAAATGCGCCATGCGCTGACGCTGGCCTTGCAGGACTTTGGCGGCGCCCTGATCGTGGTCTCGCACGACCGCTCCTTGCTCGAGGCTACCACCGATGTATTCTGGCGCGTGGGCGGCGGCGCGGTCACGCCGTTTGATGGCGACCTGGAAGACTACCGCCAGCAGCGCATCGCCGAACTGGCCGATAGCGGCAAGCCCAGCAGTGCCGATAGCAGCAGCGGCATCACGCGCAAGGAAGAAAAGCGCCTGCAAGCCGACGAGCGCAAACGGCTCAATGCGCTGAAAAAACCGCTGACTACGCGTCTGGACAAGCTGGAAAAGGAGATGGACAAGCTTAACCGCGAGAAAAACGAGCTGGAGGCTTTTCTTGCCAGTGAAGACGCGTATAGCGCCGCCAACAAGAGCCGGCTGACCGAAACCCTGCAAAAGCAGGGTGAAACCGTCGCCCGTATCGAGCAGGTCGAGGAAGAATGGATGGATGTGCAGGAGCAGCTGGAGCAGCTATCCACAGAAATACAGGGATAATCCTGTGGATAAATGAAATTAACCCGGTCTAACCTATTAAAAAACAAGGGTTTGGCCGAGTTGCACATTTAAAAAGCAGTACACACCAGCACGCACCCCTGCCACCAGGCAAACCGGGACTGTCCCCGGTAAAACCGTCGTCAACACCTTGTTTTGACGACGGTTTTTTCATAAAGACAAAATCCGGGGCGCAATCCAACCCCATGAAAAAGCCGAGCATCCGCTCTAGCCAAGATGGGTGTGACGCCCGTTTTTTTCCCCGGCATCCATCTGCGCCAGCCCCTGCAAAATACCGCAGGCGGACACCGCTTGTTCGCTGTGGCATTGCCGGCGTACATCCGTCAGCTGCGCCCTCAGTTCGGTCAGTTCCTGTATGCGGGCATCGACATGGCCGATATGCGCATCCAGCAACTGGTTGACCTCGCCGCAATGCGCTGCCGGCGTATCCATCAGCCCGAGCAAGGCACGGATTTCTTCATGAGTCATATCCAGCGCCCGGCAGTTGCGGATAAAACGCAAACGCTCGACATGCGCCGCGCCATAGTGGCGGTAATTGGCCGCATTGCGCTCGGGTGTGGCCAGCAAGCCCGCCTTCTCGTAGTAACGCACCGTCTCTACCGTGCAACGGCCCAGTTGCGCCAATTCACCTATTTTCATCTTCTGCCTCGATTCATGCTTGACCCTGTAGTCGCTTCAGGGTGTGCAATACACCATAACAGAATCCAGCGGATGTCATCATGCATTACCGTACTCACCATACTGCCCCGCACTCGCCCCTAACGCCTGACACCACCAGACACGAGCGCGCCACTTGCTGCAGCGGCGCCTGCCATGACGCGGCGCCAGAAGCGCCCGAAACCAGGCCAGCCGTTCCACCCGGCCACACTCGCAGCCGCTTTTATATCGCGGCGATGGATTGTCCGGTTGAAGAAGCGCTGCTGCGCAAGAAACTGGGCAGCATGAGCGGCATTGCCACGCTGCAATTCAACCTGATGCAGCGGGTGCTGACCGTGGTGCATAACGGCGAAATGCAGGACGCAATCGTGCAGGCCATCAGCACGCTGGGCATGCAGGCCGAGCCATTACCGGACGATGCGCCCGCACAAGAAAGCCCGGTCGTCAAAACCGCCTGGTGGCCGCTCTCTGGCGCCGCCCTGATGGCGCTATTGGCAGAAGTCGCCCACTGGACAGGGCAAAGCACGCTGCTGGCCGCTGCCTGCGCCATCGCTGCCATCGCCCTGTGCGGCCTGTCGACCTACAAAAAAGGCTGGATCTCGCTGCGCCATGGCGAACTCAACATCAATGCCCTGATGAGCATTGCCGTCACCGGCGCGGCACTGATCGGCCAGTGGCCGGAGGCGGCCATGGTCATGGTGCTGTTTACCCTGGCCGAACGCATCGAGGCGCTATCGCTGGACAGGGCGCGCCATGCGCTGCGCGCGCTGATGCAGCTGAGCCCGGAAACGGCCACCGTACAGGGCGAAGACGGCATATGGCAGATACGCGACGCCAAAACGCTGGAAGCGGGATGCCTGATACGGGTACGCCCCGGCGAGCGTATCGCGCTGGATGGCGTGGTGACGGCCGGGCAGTCCACCATCAACCAGGCCCCCATCACCGGCGAGAGCCTGCCGGTGGAAAAAGGCATAGGCGACAACGTATTTGCCGGCACCATCAACCAGGCCGGCGAGCTGGAATACCGCGCAACTAGCCGCGCCGACCATTCGACACTGGCACGCATCGTGCACGCGGTCGAACAGGCACAAGGCGCGCGCGCACCGATGCAGCGCTTTATCGACCGCTTTGCCCGCGTTTACACCCCGCTCATCTTCGCGCTGGCGCTCGCAACCGCCCTGCTCCCGCCGCTGCTACTGGATGGCAACTGGCATGACTGGATCTACAAGGCACTGGTCTTGCTGGTAATTGCCTGCCCGTGCGCGCTGGTGATTTCTACTCCGGTCACCATCGTCAGCGCGCTCACGGCGGCGGCACGCGCCGGCATCCTGATCAAGGGCGGTGCATTTTTAGAAGCCGGACGCAAGCTCAAGTGGCTGGCACTGGACAAGACCGGCACCCTCACCCATGGCCGCCCCGAGCTGACCGACACCCTGTTTTTCAATGCGCACGACGAAGCCGCCATTCGCGAGGTAGCGCTCAGCCTGGCCACGCGCTCCGATCACCCAGCCTCGCGTGCCATTGTGCAGGCGCTGGCAGATGATGGCGCGCCAGCGCTTGGGGTCAGCGATTTTTCCGCCTTACCCGGGCAAGGCATCAGCGGCACGCTCGCAGGCAAAAGCTACACCCTTGGCCAGCACCGGCTGATGCAGGAGCGAGCACTGAGCAACGCCACAATCAACGGCGAAATCGCCAAACTGGAGCAGCAAGGCAAAAGCGTGACCCTGCTTGCGGATGAGACGCGGGTACTGGCGCTGTTTGCCATGGCCGACACCATCAAAGCAGGTAGCCGGTCCGCCATTGCCCAGTTGCACGATCTGGGGGTCAAGACCGTAATACTGAGCGGCGACAATGCCCACACCGTACGCACCATCGCTGATGTGGCAGGCATAGATGACGCTCGCGGCCAGTTGCTGCCGCAGGACAAGCTGGATGCGGTCGCCGCCTATTGCGCACTAGGCGTGACCGGCATGGTGGGCGACGGCATTAACGATGCGCCGGCGCTGGCGCGCGCCGATATCGGCTTTGCCATGGGCGCAGCCGGCACCGACACCGCCATCGAAACCGCCGATGTGGCACTGATGGATGACGATCTGGCCAAACTGCCGGCCTTTATCCGCCTGTCGCGCCGCTGCCATGCCGTGCTGCTGCAGAACATCGCACTGGCGCTGGGCATCAAGGCGGTGTTTTTGCTACTTACCCTCGCCGGCATGGGCACCATGTGGATGGCGGTGTTCGCCGATATGGGTGCAAGTTTGCTGGTAATTGCCAACGGTTTGCGCCTGCTGCAAAAACAGGTGGGGTAAAGACGGCACGCTATCCACACTCACCCACAAAGACAGCGCACAAAGCTGGGGGCAGGCTGTGGATAAGCGCGGCCAGGCCTTGCCACGACAAGGCTTGGCAGAAACTGACTAAAAAACAGGCAAGCCTTTAAAACATACCCGCCAGTACCAACTGCCGGCATGATTTGATGGTCAAGCGCTATTGCACCACAGCGATAATGACTTGCTAGCCCGTCAGCCATAGCGCCGGCGCAGCCCAGGCATGCCCCAGGCAAGGACACCGAGCACCAGCATCACCCCGCCCAGCCAGTCAGGCGGAACGGCATAGCACTCCCCAGTCACTGCAAGCGGCAAATATGGCATCAGCCATGCAGGCAGCGAGACCGCCAGCGCCAGCAGCCGGTTAAGATGCGGCCGCTGCAAGGTCAGCAACGCCAACGCCAATAGATAAAGCGGTGCGAACAGCAGTAGCTGAAACAACAGCGACAGCGTACCCGGGCCACCGCAATCGGCAGGAATAAACATCCGCCCCACCCAGAGCGCACAGGCAAGACATAAAAGCAGGCATAGCGCATCCATCAACACGCGTGCGCTCATGACAGCACCTGCAGCTTGAAAAAGCCGAGCTGCCGCAAAGCACGCAGTGCCATCGACAACAGAATCCGGCGCATCGCCAAAATCAAGCTAATTTTCATGACAACGTATCGCCTGGACAAAATCAGGGATATTAGACGCTTTCCTGGACGTTTTCAGGCGGGCTTGATCTTGTAAATGTTGAAGAGAACAACACTCAAGCCGGAGCGCACCGACGATACTGCGGGTGGCGGCATCCTGCGGGTGCATCAGCAGGCAATCGGCATTTGCCCGGAAAATGTCATACAACGATGAGGGCAGCACACCATGAGCATGCCGACGCGCGCGGATACCGGCGCGCCATAAGCGCCTATCTACTCCATCTCGAGCAGGAGCATCCCAATGCCTAAACTGGCAATCGTTTATCACAGTGGTTATGGCCATACCGCCAAGCTGGCCGAGGCCGTCGCAGCAGGTGCCGCCAGCGTTGCCGGCATCGATCTTGCACTGCTCGCGCTGGACGCACAGGGCGAGTTAAGCGATGAAGCATGGACGCGGCTTGACGGCATGGACGGGATTATCTTCGGCAGCCCGACCTATATGGGCGGGGCGTCCTGGCAGTTCAAGAAGTTTGCCGACACCAGCAGCCGGCGCTGGTTTGGGCAGGTGTGGAAAGACAAGCTGGCCGCCGGCTTTACCAACTCGGCCAGCGTCAACGGCGACAAGCATTCGACCTTGCACTACTTCATTACGCTGGCCATGCAGCACGGCATGCTGTGGGTGGGCTCGGGCATGCTGCCCTCCAATAGCAAGGCCGCCCAGCGCAACGACATCAACTGGCTGGGTTCCTACGCCGGCGCCATCGCCCAGTCGCCCTCGGATGCCAGCCCCGACGAGGGACCTTTGCCCGGAGACCTCGCAACCGGCCACCAGTTCGGCATCAGGGTAGCGAATGCCTTGCTGCGCTGGCATGCTGCTTGAAGATATGCGCCAGCAAATAACGGACGGGCTCGGCAGATAAAGATCGGCCGGAGGACTGGCTTGCCGGCCGCAACCCAAAGGAGGACAGCATGATCGAATTTCGACGCGCCAAGATGCGCGGACTATCGCAACTGGGTTGGCTGCATTCGTACCACACCTTCTCTTTCAGCCATTACTACGATGCGCAACAAACCGGTTTTTCCGACCTGCTGGTAATCAACGACGACACGGTCGAACCGGGTCAGGGCTTTGGCACCCACCCGCACCGCAATATGGAAATTTTTTCCTATGTGCTGTCCGGCGGGCTGGCGCACAAGGACTCGGCCGGACACGAGGAAGTGTGCCGACCGGGCGATGTGCAGATGATGAGCGCCGGCAGCGGCGTGTTTCATAGCGAATACAACGCCTCGGATAACGAGCGCGTGCATTTTCTGCAGATATGGATCGTCCCCGACCGTAAGGGCGGGCCGGTACGCTACCAGCAGCGCCACTTCCCGCCAGAGGAACGCCGTGGCCGTCTGCGCCTGATCATTTCGCCTGACGATGCCGACGATGCCTTGCCGGTCTGGCAGGATGTGCGGGTGTATGCCGGCCTGTTTGATGCCGGTGAGACGGCCAGCCTGCCGCTTGACCAGCGCTATGCCTATGTTCACGTCGCGCGCGGCACACTCAGCGTCAATGGCCAGCCTTTTTCCGCCGGCGATGGTGCCCGTATCCGCGATGAAACCTTGCTGACTTTCAGCGACGGCGAAGATGCCGAGGTGCTGGTATTTGATCTGCGCCCAAACGAAGGTCCCGAGCGCTGAAGACAACCATGCCAGAGGAAGAGCAGCCTGCGTCAGGATTCTGCTGTCGCGCCCGGCGCGCGTGAAGCGAGCCGGGCGAGCGCATCGTAAGCCCTAAAAAATGGCCCCTATCTGGGGTACGAGAAGCCACCACTCATCCAGCCGTTCATCCGCAAAACAAGCCGTCCTGCGATGGCAGCCATGCAGCCAAAACGTGGAACGACAAGCGCGGGCAAGACGGCCTGCCGCCCAAAGACACAGCAAGTGAGCAAGGATAGTCCAAGACCGGCAGACGATTTGCCTTAGCTGCGGCTACGCCACAAAAGAAACAGGGTAAAGCCCAGCGAGGCGGCAAAAAACAGGCCACTCCACATCGGCATCGACAGGCCGAACAAGGTCCAGTCAACAACGGCGCACTCGCCCGAGCCCTTGAGCACCTTGGAAAACACGCTCCACAAAGGCATGGTTTCCAGCATATAGTCCAGCCCCGGCCCGCAAGCCGGCACCTGATCCCACGGCAGTTGCTGCAACCACACCTGGCGCGCGGCCACCGCGCCGCCGGCCAGCGACGACAAGAGTGCCAGCACCCCGGCTAACCGCGCCTGACACAAGGGCAACAAAGCCGCGAGCAGGGCAAAGATCCCGGTCGCGATCACCGCGATGCGCTGCATGATGCACATCGGACATGGCTCCAGTCCCAACACATACTGCGCAAACAGGGCAAAGCCCATGGCACCGGCGCAGGCCAGCGCCAGCAACAAGAAGCCGGCACGCCGGCTGAACAAATCCAATTTCATACCCCCTCCCAACACAGAAAAGCCGGCTCGCGCCGGCCTCGTATTTTTTATTTTGTCATGACGGGCAACATTTACTCGCTGCCGGCCACCATCATGCGCTCCAGCAGAATCGAGCCGCAATGCTTGCCGCCACGCACCATGACATCGCTACCGATGGCGCTGATGTGCTTGAACATATCGGCCAGATTGCCGGCAATGGTGATTTCTTCCACCGGGTAGGCGATCACGCCGTTTTCCACCCAGAAACCGGCTGCGCCGCGCGAATAGTCGCCGGTCACCAGATTCAGGCCGTGACCCAAGAGCTCGGTCACCAGCAAGCCCGTGCCCATATTGCGCAGCAGCTCGTCAAAGCTCTCGCCAGTGGTATGCACCAGCAGGTTGTGGCTGCCACCGGCATTACCGGTGCTTTGCATGCCCAGCTTGCGTGCAGAATAAGAACCAAGGAAATAGCCGTTCAGCACACCCTGATCGACCAGACGGCGCGCATGAGTGGCTACCCCTTCGCTATCGAACGGGGTCGAGGCAAAGCCGCGCATTACAAACGGGTCTTCATCGATGGTGACGCAAGGCGCGAGCACTTGGGTTCCCAGCGAATCCAGCAGGAAGCTGGATTTGCGGTACAGGCTGCCACCGCTGACCGCACTGACCAGATGGCCGATCAGGGACGAAGCCACTGGTGCTTCGAACAGGACCGGATAACTGCCGGTCTTGATGCTGCGCCCGCCCAAACGGCGCACGGCGCGCTCGCCGGCAATGCGTCCGACGGCATCGAAAGCATCCAGATCACCGGCATTACGCGCCGAGCTGTACCAGTAGTCGCGCTGCATCGCGCCCTGGTCGCTGGCTATCACGGCGGCGGAAATGCTGTGGCGCGAACCGGGGAAGCCGGCCATAAAGCCGTTGCTATTGGCGTAGACAAACTGGCTGACCTGACTGGAAACACCTGCGCCTTCGGAATTGCTGATGCGCGCATCCACGCCGCGGGCGGCGTTTTCGCAGGCCAGCGCATGGGCAATGGCCTCTTCGACCGGAAGATTCCACGGGTGATACAGATCAAGCTCGGGAAAGTCACTGGCCAGCAAGGCCGGATCAGCCAGACCGGCACTTTCATCCTCGCCGGTAAAGCGCGCAATATTGATCGCGGCAGCTACCGTATCGGCCAGCGCCGTCTCGGAAAAATCGGAGGTGCTGGCGTGGCCTTTTTTCTGCCCCAGATACACGGTGACGGTCGCCCCCTTGTCCTGGTTGTACTCGATGGTTTCGACTTCGCCCAGACGGACATTGACCGACTGGCCGCAGGCTTCGGATACATCGACCTCGCAAGCACTCGCGCCTGCCTTGTGGGCCAGATCAAGCACACGCGCACTCACGGCCTCCAGAGCCGCACGACTGAAACTGAACGCAGAGTCTGCCATATTAACCTTTGTGTAGTGGGAGCCGGCACCACGGCGAATCGGGCGCCGGTATTTTCGGGTATCATACCAGCCTTGAATGGAATCACAGCGACAAGCATGACTAACCTTTACAACGATAGTGCAGACGAAGGCCTGACCAGCAAATCCGAAAAAAAGCGCCAGATGGACGCGCTGCAGGAGCTGGGCAAGGCACTGACCGAACTCTCCACCGACAAGCTCAAGAAAATCGAGCTGGACGAAGACCTGCGCGTAGCCGTGCTCGAGCACAAGCGCCTCACCAGCCACGGTGCGAAAAAGCGACAGGAACAATATATCGGTAAGTTGATGCGCAGCATCGACCCCGAGCCTATCCGCCAGCAACTGGCCATCGTACGCGGCGACTCTTCGCAGCATGCGGCCTGGCTGATGCTGCTGGAACGCTGGCGCGACCGGCTGATGGCGGACGATGCCATGCTGGCCGTGTTCATCACCGAGCACCCTGAAGCCGATGTGCAGCAGATGCGCACCACCATCCGCAATGCACGCAAGGACTTGGCCGAGCAGAAAACGCCCAAGGCCTACCGCCAGCTGTTCCAGACCCTGAAAGACTTCCACCCGGAACCGGGCAAGAAGATTCTCAAGGAAGAAAACACTTAAGCCCGACCATGACCGCTCCTCTGCCTTATCACGCTCCGCGCTGGCTGCGGGGCGGCCATGCCCAGACTATCTGGCCGGCGCTATTCATGCGCCCGCCCCGCCCTGCCTACCAGCGAGAATTGTGGGCCACACCGGATGGCGCACAGATCGCCGTAGACCGTATCCACGGCCAAAGCGGCCAGCCGCTGGTCGTTTTGTTTCACGGGCTGGAAGGCAGCAGCGACAGCCACTATGCGCGCGCGCTGATGCTGGCAGTGCAAGCGCGCGGCTGGCATGGTGTCGTACCGCATTTTCGCGGTTGCGGCGGCATGCCCAATCCCTTGCCACGCGCCTACCATGCCGGCGATTCGGCAGAAATCGCCTGGATACTGGCGCGTCTGGCTCAGGAACGGCATCCCTTGTTTGCCGCCGGCGTATCGCTAGGCGGCAATATGTTACTCAAGTATCTGGGCGAATCCGGCACAGCGGCACTGGCCCAGGCAGCGGCAGCCGTTTCGGTACCGCTGGACTTGGCCGCTGCCAGCACCTGTCTGGACCGAGGGTTGGGGCGCGGCATCTATACCCGCATGTTCCTCGACACGCTCAAGCCCAAGGCGCTGGCGCAACTGGTGGCACACCCGGGCCTGTTTGACGCTAAACGGGTCAGGGCCGCACGCACTTTTGCCGAATTCGACGATCTGGTCACCGCGCCGCTGGCCGGCTACCGCGACGTGCACGACTATTGGGCGCGCGCCAGCAGCAAGCCTTTGCTGCCGGCCATCTGCCGCCCAACGCTGATAATCAACGCCAAAAACGACCCCTTTCTGCCAGCCAGCGCCTTGCCCGACGCGGCACAAGTCAGCGGCTATGTCACGCTGGAGCAGCCCGAACACGGCGGCCATGTCGGCTTTGCCAGCGGCCGCTTCCCCGGCCATCTGGCCTGGCTACCCGAACGCCTGCTGCGCTTTTTCGAACACACACACGCGCCAGAATAAAAAACAACAGACCTTGCAGGAGAAACCATGTCCGACATTCTGAACCAGATTCTGGCCACCAAAGCCGAAGAAGTCGCCCGCGATAGCGCCCGCCGCCCGCTCGCTTCGCTGCGCGCCGAAGCCGAAGACCGGCGCGAAGACCGGCGCGACTTTGTCGCAGCCATCCGTGCCAAGCACGCGGCAGGCGACGCGGCCGTGATTGCCGAGATCAAGAAGGCCAGCCCGAGCAAGGGCGTGATCCGCGCCGATTTCCGCCCGGCAGACATCGCCCAAAGCTATGCCGAACATGGCGCCGCCTGCCTGTCGGTTCTGACCGATGTGCCCTATTTTCAGGGCGATAGCGCATTTTTGCAGCAGGCGCGCAAAGCGTGCGCCTTGCCGGTACTGCGCAAAGACTTTTTGATTGGCGACTACCAGATCTATGAAGCCGGTGCCATGGGCGCCGACTGCATCTTGCTGATCGCCGCCGCGCTTGAGAGCGCCCAGATGCGCGATATGGAAGCGCTAGCACAGGAACTGGGACTGGCCGTGCTGGTGGAAGTGCATAACGGCGCCGAACTGGACAATGCGCTGACGCTCAAGACACCGCTAATTGGTGTCAACAACCGCAACCTGCGTACTTTCGAAGTCGATCTGGCCACCACACTTGCGCTATTGCCGCAAATCGGCAGCGAACGCATCGCCGTCACCGAAAGCGGCATCGTCAACGCCAGCGATGTCGCGCGCATGCGCGAGCATGCCGTGCATACCTTCCTGGTCGGCGAAGCCTTTATGCGCGAAGCCGATCCCGGCGCAGCGCTGACACGGGTGTTTGCCGGCTAATAAATATTCATTAACACTCACCCGAATGTGGCCTTTACCCAAAAATGATATGCTGCTAGCTATCTTTTCCCTGACCACAATGGAGCCCGATCTATGAATGCCGGAAAACTGCTGCTAAGTGCCGTCCTTGCTGCGAGTTGCTCGCTGGCTTTTGCTGCCGACCCTGTGACCCAGCGCCAGGACGTTTTCAAGGATTACAAGAAAACCTTCGGCCCTATGGGTGACATGGTCAAAGGCAAGACCGCCTACAATCAGGCCGAATTTGCCAAGCTGGCCGCGCATCTGGAAGAAATTTCCAAGCAGCCATGGCAGTACTTCACCCCGGGCACGGACAAGGGCAAGACCGGAGCCAAGGCCGAAATCTGGTCCAAGCCTGCCGATTGGAAAAAGCAGATCACGGCGCATGAAGCCGCGACGGCTGAACTGGCCAAGGTTGCCGCCACCGGCGATATGGCCGCCATCAAGCCCGCCTTCGGCAAAGTCGGTCAGAGCTGCAAATCCTGCCACGACAGCTTCCGCAAGGCCGATTAAGCCATCACCAGACGCAAGCTGCCCCGCCCTTATCCGGGCGGGGCTTTTTTATCCATACGATTACCCAAGCCATGAAATCCAGCCTTCTTTTGCTTTGCACCTTGCTGTGCGCCCAGAGCGTCCTTGCCGACACGCCGGCACAAACCCGCGTCAAGGAGTTCAAGACCCTGCTGCGCAGCTTCGAATCCATGGGCACAGTCGTGCGCGGACGCGACGCTTACCGGCCTGATGTTTTTGCCCGCCAGGCGGCGACCCTCAAGGCCGATGCCGGCAAGCCCTTTGCCAACTTCCCTGCCGGCAGCCAAGCAAACAGCCGTGCCAAAGCCGAAATCTGGAGCCAGAACGCGCGCTTCAAGAACGAGCAGACCACCTTTTTGCAGCGTGTGGACACGCTGGATGCCGCTGCCCGCGCCAAAGACATGGCAGCCATACGCATCAGTTACGGTGCCGTCGCACAAAGCTGCAAAAGCTGCCACGACGCATTCCGCGGCCCGGCAAAATAACCCCCTTTGCCGGGCAAGCCCGGCATCGGTGTGCTCACTAGCCTGACTACCTCTCTGAGTCAGGCCGGCTGCCACGCCAATATTTCCCGCCCCCTGCTCACCGTGGCACATCCGCCACCGCACCCACACGCCTGCTGCCTGACGACCCATACGTTTTTATAAGGCTTTGCCTTGGCACATAGGGGCAGGCGCTTAACTGTTCATTTTTGTACTATACAAAAACTTGACTAAATCTATCGGATACAGGATAAAGACAGCAAACCAATAGAGGGAAGCCGCTATGAAGATTGCCATTGTCGGGTCGGGCATTGCCGGCTTGTCCTGCGCCTGGTTACTGGAGCGCGCCGGGCATGCAGTCACGCTGTTCGAAGCAGCTGGCTATGCCGGCGGTCACAGCAATACGGTCGACGTCACGCTGGATGGCCTCACCCACCCGGTCGACACCGGCTTTCTGGTGCACAACACGCACACCTATCCCAACCTGATTGCGCTGTTTGGCCAGCTGGGCGTACAAACCTGTCCCAGCGAAATGACCTTTTCGGTTGCGCATGAAGCGGACGGCGTCGAATGGGCCGGCAGCAGCATCGCCACCTTGTTCGCCCAAAAGCGCAATCTGCTGCGCCCGCGCTTCTGGGGCATGGTGCGTGACATTCTGCGCCTGCACCGTCTGGCCCCCGCCTTGCAAGCAGAAGCAAGGCAAGATGGCGCCACCCTGAGCGAGATACTTGACCGCCACCACTTTGGCGATGCCATGCGCCGCTGGTATCTGTTACCGATGGGAGCTGCGATCTGGTCGACCTCGACCCGCGGCATGCTGGACTTTTCCGCGGCGGCCTTCTTCGAGTTTTGCGCCAACCACAGCCTGCTGCAGGTAGGTGACCGGCCACAATGGCGCACGCTGGTGGGTGGCTCACGCCAGTATGTGCAAAAGATTTGCGCCGGCCTATCCGATTTGCGCCTGAACTGCCCGGTCATGCGCGTTCGCCGTGACCACGAAGGCGTATGGGTCGACAGCCAAACCGGACGCGAGCACTTCGACCAGATTGTGTTCGCCTGCCACACCGACCAGACATTGGCGCTGCTTGAGTCACCCACGCACGCCGAACACGCGCTACTGGCCGCCATCCGCTATCCGAAAAACCGTACGCTGCTGCACACCGATACATCTTTTCTGCCGGACAGAAAAGCACTCTGGTCGGCGTGGAATTACCGCATGGCACGTCATGGCCGCGACACCGACGCGGTCACCGTCAGCTATCTGATCAACCAGCTGCAGCCGTTGCCCTTTAGCAGCCCGGTCATCGTGACGCTCAATCCGCACCGCGAACCCAAAGGCGTGCTGGCCGAATTCGACTATGCCCACCCCCTGCTTGACCAGCATGCCAGCGCAGCCCAAACCCGGCTGGACAGCATCCAAGGCCAGGGCGGCGTCTGGTTTGCCGGCGCATGGACCGGCAACGGCTTTCACGAAGACGGTCTCAAGGCCGGCATGCGCGTGGCCATCGCACTGGGTGCCAGCATCCCGTGGCCACACCAGCTCAAACCCATCGCCCTGGCAAGCACAGCAAAAAACCTTGAGGCCGCACCCGCATGAAAGCGCTGGCACAGCTCTTTGTCGGTCATGTCTGGCATGGCCGGACAGCACCGGTCAAACACAGCTTTCGCTATCCGCATGCCTGGCTTGCGCTGTCCCTGCCCGAATGCGATGTCGAGCGCCTGCCGCTGGCACCCGGCATTGCCTGGCAGCGCAAGCGCCATGGTCCGCGTGACGGTAGCCCCCTGTTTCCCTGGCTATGCGCGCGCCTGGCTGAACACAACATCCACGACATCGCCCGCATCCGGCTGCATACCCTGCCATCCGTGCTGGGCTATGTATTCAACCCGGCCAGCTTCTATCTGGCCGAAGACACGCAAGGCCGGCTGCTGGCGGCATGGGTTGAAGTCAACAATACCTTTGGTGCGCACCACGATTACTGCCTGCCGGCACCCGCCATACCCAGCGCGAGCGCACTTTACGGGCGCGCGACCAAGGCGCTGCAAGTGTCGCCGTTTTACCGCATCGAGGGGCAGTATGACTTCCGCTTTTTGCAAACCGGCCAGCAGCATTTCTCCGTGCGTATCGACTACAGCCCGCAAGAAGCACCGCCCTCCTTCTGTGCCTTGCTAAGCGGTGAGGCACGCCCTGCTTCTGCCGCCAACTGGCTGCGTATCGCCTTGGCCTGTTCTTCGCTGACCTTTGCCGTCTGGCTGCGCATCCACTGGCAAGCCTTTCGCTTATGGCGCAAGGGCGTGCCTTTTATCGGTAAAGACGGGCACCACCCACCCCAACCTCACGAGGAGTGAAGCATGAACACTGCCAGCCAGAGCCTGACTCGCCAGACTCCCGGCCTGCCGCTTGCGGCCCGCCCTTTGCTGCTGGCGCTGCCGCGCATCAGCCACGGCACACTGACCCTTATCGACCCGCAAGGGCAAAGCCAGCATTACCGGGGAACGCAGGGCACGCTGCACGCGACCTTGCAAGTACACGACTGGCAGGCGCTGACCCGCATTGCGCGCAGCGGGGACATTGGGCTGGCCGAAGCCTACCGTGACGGGCTGGTCGACAGCCCGGACTGGGTCGCGCTGATGCATCTGGCTACCGTCAATGAGCATGCGCTGGAGCAGGCCATCCATGGCAGCTGGCTGGGGACGCTGGCCTACTGGCTGCGCCATCTGACGCGCGCCAATACCCGCGCCGGCAGCCGCCGCAATATCCACGCCCACTACGATCTGGGCAATGCGTTTTACCGGCTCTGGCTGGATGGCAGCATGACCTACTCGTCGGCCTTGTTCGAAGGGGATCACAGCCGCTCGCTGGAAGATGCACAAACAGCCAAATACGAGCGCATCCTGGCGCGGCTGAATCCGGCACCTGGCGCGCGCATCCTCGAAATCGGCTGCGGCTGGGGCGGCTTTGCCGAGTATGCGATCCGCAGCCGTGGCGTCCACGTCACCGGCGTGACGCTATCGATCGAGCAACTTGCCTATGCACAGGCAAGGCTGGAAGCGGCGGGCGTAGCGCAAATGGCCAGTCTGAGCCTGACCGACTATCGCGATGTGGGCGGCCAGTTCGACCATATCGTATCGATTGAAATGCTGGAGGCGGTGGGCGAGCGCTGGTGGCCCGGCTATTTTGCCACTTTGCGCGAACGCTTAAAGCCAGGCGGCAGCGCACTGGTGCAAGTCATTACCATCGCCGACGAATACTTTGCCCGTTACCGCAAAGGCACCGACTTTATCCAGCAATACATCTTCCCCGGCGGCATGTTGCCAAGCCCCGCTGCGCTCAAGCGTGAAATTGCCCGCGCCGGCCTGAGTCTTGCCGACGACTACCGTTTCGGCGCCGACTACGCCGAAACGCTGCGCCGCTGGCATACGCAATTCGAGGAACAGCTACAGCGGATACACGTCCAGGGCTTTGACGAGGCTTTTGTCAGGCTGTGGCGTTTTTATCTGGCTTATTGCATTGCAGGATTTGATACGGAGCGAACCGATGTCTGCCAGCTTGAAATTCATCGTTCTTAGTGCGCTATGCCTGGCAACCACCCTCGCGCAAGCGCTGCCCGCCAGCGTGACGCAGACGCTGCCGGATCTGGAGGCAAGGGGCAGCGGCAATATGCGCTGGTTCGGCCTGCGCCTGTATCAGGCGACGCTGTACACCCCGGGCGGGCGCGAATTTGCCTGGCAAGCGCCGTTCGCACTGGAAATACGCTACGCGCGCGCCTTTAGCACCGACGAGCTGGCCGCCTCCAGCCGTGACGAGATGGCACGTTTGGGCACACCCAAAGCGGAACTGCCGCAGGTGTTCAGCACGCTGCGCCGCGTTTTTCCCAGCGTCAGCGAAGGCGATGTGATCGTCGGCGCACAGGATGCCAACGGCCATACCCGCTTCTGGCACAACGGCAGGGAAACCGGGCAGATTACCGACCCGGGCTTCGGACGCCGCTTTTTCAGCATCTGGCTCAGCCCACAAACACGCGAGCCGGCGCTACGCAGCGCGCTACTGGCCAAGGCTCGCTAATGCTTGGCACACGCGCGCGACTGAATGCAGGCCTGCCCGGGCTGCCGCTGGCGATGGCGGCCCTGCCGGTTTATGTCTTCACACCCATGCTGTATGCCAGCGAATACGGCATGTCGCTCACCCTGATCGGCGCCTTGCTGTTTGGGGCCCGGCTGATCGATACCGCGCAGGACCCGCTCTTGGGTGTCTGGCAGGACAAACTCTCAAACACGGCCTTGCGCCGCGTGACCCTGTTAATGACCGCGCTGGGTCTGGCCGGATTTTTCTGGCTGCTGCTCCCCGTGACCGGCCTCTCGCTTGCCTGGCAGATGGCAGCATCCTTGCTGCTGGTCTACACCGCCCACGGCTGGGTCAGCATCGCGCTTTTACGCTATGGCGCAGCCTTAAGCCGCCACAAACACGAGCGCGAGCGCATCGTTGCCTGGCGCGAAGGCTTGTCCGTGGTCGGCGTCTTGCTGGCAGCCGCACTGCCAGCCACCTTGAGCGCCCGCTACGGCATCAAGACTGGCCTGGCTGCTTTTGCCGCCTTGCTGGTGCTGGCAAGCTTGCTTGCGCTATGGGCTTTTAACCGCGCCCCGCTTGCGCCTGCAGTGCCCGCCGCCCGTCCCGACTGGCGCATTGTTCTGGCCGACAAGCGCTTTCTCGCCCTCTTGCTGGTGCTGCTGCTAAACGCCATGGCGATGGCGCTGCCCGCCACCCTGTTCAATTTTTATGTTGCCGATGTGCTGCGCGCACCCGAACTGGCGGGCGGATTTTTGCTCAGCTACTTTTTGTGCGCAGCGGCCAGCCTGCCCTTATGGCTGCGCCTGGCCGTCCGGCTGGGCAAGGTGCGCGCATGGTATGTCGGCATGGCGCTGGCGCTGGCTGGCTTCGTGCTGGTGCCCTGGCTAAACCAAGACAATCATGCGGCCTTCTGGCTGGTCTGCATCGCGACCGGCACCGCACTGGGGGCAGACCTGGCCTACTCCACCGCCATGGTGGCCGACATTATCGATGAGAAAGTCCATGGCAGCGGTGGCGCCTACTTTGGCGCTGTCAGCCTGGTCGGCAAGCTGGCGCTGGCGCTGGCAGCCGGCACAGCCTTGCCACTGGCGGCATTAGCCGGCTACACCCCGGGCAATAGTGCCAACACCAGCGCGCTGATCCTGCTCTACGCCGGCCTGCCTTGCACCGTCAAACTGATTGCCTGGGCCTGGCTTGCGCGCTTGCGACCCCAACTGGAGGGCACACCATGATCCGCTCTTTTACCCTGCTGCTGTGCGCCCTGCTGCTTTGTGCATGCAGCAGCCCGAAACTGGCCGACTACCAGGCCACCACACCTGCGCTCAAACTCGAACAGTTTTTTGCCGGGCCGCTACGCGGCTGGGGCATGGTGCAGGACAGGAACGGCAAGGTGCTGCGCCGTTTTGTCGTTGATATCGACGCCAGCTGGCAAGGCACACACGGCCAGCTGGATGAGCGGTTTGTGTTTGACGATGGCGAACGCCAGCGCCGCGTCTGGACACTGGCGCGACAACCAGATGGCAGCTATCTGGGCCGTGCCGGCGATGTAGTGGGAGATGCCCGCGGCGCGGGGTCTGGCGCCGCATTCAATCTGGCCTACACCTTGCGCATCAAGGTCGATGGGCGCGAATGGGATGTGGCGATTGATGACTGGATGTTCCAGATCGACGACAAGCAACTGCTGAACCGCTCGGTCATGAGCAAACTCGGCATCGAGGTAGGCACCATCACCCTGATGCTGCAAAAAGGAGCGGTGCAATGAGCCTTAACCCGCGCATAAGCAACTGGCACGGCAAACGCGTCTGGCTGATCGGTGCCGGCCACGGCATAGGCGCTGCGCTGGCTTCCAGGCTGCAAGGTGCAGGCGCAACGCTTGCACTGTCCGGGCGCAACCGTCAGGCACTTGAGGAGGAGGCAGGACAAAGCGCCATCGTTTTGCCGTTCGATGCCACCGACGCGGCGGCATGGCAGCATGCCTGCGACACACTAAGCACCCAATGGGGCCGCATCGACCTGATTATCCTGCTGGCCGGCGACTATCAGGCGCTGCGCGCCTGGGAGCTGACACCGGACAGCGCGCGCCGCCTGACCGACATCAACCTGATGGCACCGTTTTACGCCGTTGCTGCCTGCGTGCCGCAACTGCTGCGCCAGCAAAACGGCGGCCTCGCACTGGTGGCCAGCGTCGCAGGAGCCGGCGGCATGCCCAATGCGCTGGTTTATGGTGCGACCAAGGCAGCGGTCAATCATCTGGCGCAAACGCTGTATCTGGATCTTGCCCCGCGTGGCATCGGGGTGTGGGTAATCAACCCGGGCTTTGTCAAAACCCGGCTCACCGCCGGCAACGCCTTTACCATGCCCGCGCTGATCAGCCCGGAACAGGCGGCTGACGAAATTCTGGCCGGCTTTGCCGCTGGCAACTTCGATATCCATTTCCCCAAACGCTTTACCCGCTGGGTCAAACTCGCCGCACATCTGCCTTACCGCGCCTGGTTTTACCTGATGCACAAGGTCACCGGACTATGAATAGTCGTTTTGCCGCACATCTTGACTGGTTTGCCCGTTTAAGCCCGGAGAGTCTGGCCGATATCGGCCACGTTTATGCCGCTAACGCCAGCTTTAGCGACCCGTTCCAGCGTATCGAAGGGCGGGATGCGATCACTCAACTCTATACGCGCATGTTCGAAAAACTGCAGGCACCACGCTTCACGATTATCGAGACGGTATGCGAAGGCAATCGCGCCTTTGTCACTTGGGATTTCAGCTTTTCACTGTTTGGCCGCGCACGCCTGATTCATGGCGGCAGCCTGCTGCAACTGGACGAAGCTGGCCTGATTGCCGAGCATCGCGACTACTGGGATGCCGCCGGTGGCGTCTACGAAGCCCTGCCGCTACTGGGCACGCTATTGCGCTGGCTCAAGCGGCGCATGGCATAATCCGCCTCCTTCAGATCAAGGACACGTCCATGAGTATGCCAGGCTTGCCAATTGCGGCCGTCGAGCGCGAAACCGGCATTGCCCGCCAGCTACTGAGAATGTGGGAACGCCGCTACGGCTACCCGATGCCAGCGCGCGATGCGCAAGGCGACCGCCTTTACCCGCCCGAGCAGGTGGCGCGCCTGTGCCAGATTCGCCGGCTGATGGATATGGGTTTGCGCCCGGGCCGGCTGATGGCGCTGACACCGGCACAACTGGAGGAGATGGCCGAACTGCATCTGCCCAAACGGGAAACCCCGCCCTTATGCGATGGCCTGATCGATCTATTGCGCCATCAGGATGGGCAAGCCCTGCGCCAAGACTTGCAGCAGCGGCTGCAAGAGATGGGGCTGGCACACTTTGTTTGTGTTTTCCTGCCGCAAGCCAATGCCCTGGTGGGCGATGCCTGGTCACGCGGCGAAATCCGCATTTTCCACGAGCACCTCTATACCGAAGAGCTGATCCGGCTGCTGCGCGAAGCGCTATCCGCCCTACCCTCAAGCACAGGCCGGCCGCGCATCATGCTCACCAGCACCCCGGCCGAACCGCACACGCTTGGGCTATTGATGGCTGAGGCCCTGCTGCGACTGGCCGGTTGCGAATGCCTGGCATTCGGCCCGTGCATGCCGTTTTCCGAGATGGGCGAGGCGATGATCCAGCACCGTATCGATGTGCTGGCCCTGTCGTTTTCCGCGGCCTACAGCGGGCCGCTGGATGACGAAATCGGCCAGCTACTGACCAGCATCCCGACTGCGAGCCAATTATGGGTCGGCGGTGCCGGCACCCGGCGCCTGAAACCGCAAGCGCTCAGGCTGCACATCATGCAGGGGCTGGATCAGATTGAGCTGCAAGTCGCGCAGTGGCGCAGCGCACATCCCGTCTAAGCAGCAGACATGCAGGCTCAAAAACGCGTCAGCACGAAATACACCGCGCCACAGGCGACCACCAGCGTCACCAGCGCAATCACCGTCGGAGCGAAATACAGCGTCGGCGCCTCGCCCTCTATGCTCTTGTAGCCGGTGAGCATGGCCTTGACCAGATTCTGCTTTTTCAACACGCGGTAAAGCACAATCGCCGTCAGATGCAGGCCGACCAGGGCCAGCAGCAGATTGAAGTTCAGGCGATGCCAGCTATTCATCTGCTCGGCCAGTTCGCTGCTGATGCTGCTGGCCAAGGGGCCGTCATACAGATAGGCGTTCACATCGGCTGAAAAAAGGCCGGTGACCACTTGCGTGCCAAGCACGAGCAGCATCACAAGCACCATCCAGCCCCCCATGGGGTTATGACCGGGCTGTTCGCTTTCCTTGAGTTCACCTTTGAGATAACGGCGTATCGCCTGCGGGCCCTTGATAAAATCGCTGAAGCGGGCGGTTTCACTGCCCAGCACGCCCCAAATCACGCGATACAACAGCAAAGCAGCCAGCGCCACACCACCACGCAGATGCCACTCCATCCAGTTGCCCGACTGGTTACCGGTAAACCACATGCCGGCAAACAGCAAGACCAGCACCCAGTGGAATACACGGGTCGGTAAATCCCAAACCTTCACCAATTGCTTCATATGAAACCCCCTGCTTTCTAATGCCGTTATTCTACGCTAGCCACGCTGCGGTCAAACAGGCACTTTTCGGGTAAGATTGTTAATCTTTTTAGCCATGGCCGGCATGGCCGGTGCCGAAGCGCACGGTTTTCAGCCATGGTGCCACACCCAAGAATTGGAGAATCAGCAGATGCACCCGTCCACCCTGATCCAGGACATGCAGGCCCGGGGCCTGATCGCACAGGTTACCGACGCCACCGCCCTGGACGAAATACTGGGCAAAGAGCAGGTGACCCTGTATTGCGGTTTTGACCCGACGGCCGACAGCCTGCATCTTGGGCACTTGGTGCCGGTGCTGGTACTCAAGCGTTTCCAGATGGCGGGCCACAAGCCTATCGCCCTGGTTGGCGGCGCCACCGGCATGATTGGTGACCCAAGCTTCAAGGCCAATGAGCGCAAGCTCAATACCCCGGACATCGTCGCTGACTGGGTCGGCAAGATCCGCAAGCAAGTCGAGCCGTTTTTGAGCTTCGAAGGCGAATCCGCTGCCATCATGGCCAACAACCATGACTGGTTCGGCCGCATGAATGTGCTGGATTTCCTGCGCGACATCGGCAAGCACTTCTCGGTCAATGCCATGATCAAGAAGGAATCGGTACAGCAGCGCATCAACCGCGACGACGTGGGCATCTCGTTTACCGAATTCACCTACAGCCTCTTGCAGGGCTATGACTTTGTCGAACTTAACCGCCAGCACGGCTGCCGCTTGCAAATCGGCGGCTCGGACCAGTGGGGCAATATCACAGCCGGTATCGACCTGACCCGCCGCATGAACCAGCAGCAAGTATTCGGCCTGACCCTGCCACTGGTGACCAAGAGCGACGGCACCAAATTCGGCAAGACCGAAGGCGGCGCAGTATGGCTGGACCCGAAAAAGACCTCGCCCTATGCCTTCTACCAGTTCTGGCTGAATACCGCCGACGCCGATGTCTACAAATTCCTGCGCTTCTTTACCTTTATGTCTGCCGCAGAAATCGATGCCATCGAAGCGGCCGACAAGGCACGGGAAGGCAAGCCGGAAGGCCAGCGCATTCTGGCCGAACAGGTCACCGCACTGGTGCATGGCCAGGCCGCCGTCACTGCGGCGCAGCGCATCAGCCAGTGCCTGTTCAGCGAGAATCTCGACAGTCTGACCGAAGACGACTTCGCCCAACTGGCACAGGACGGCATGCCCTCGGTTCAAATCGACCGCAGCCAGAACAATCTGATCGAAGCCTTGTTCGCCGGCTCCCTGGCCAAGAGCAAGAGCGAGGCGCGCACCTTTATCCAGAGCGGCGCGGTCAGCATCAACGGCGTCAAGGGTGCCAGCCTTGAACATGTGTTTAGCGACGCTGAACGCCTATTCGGCCAGTACACCCTGCTTAAGCGCGGCAAGAAGAACTACTGCCTGGTGCGCTGGCACTAAGCGAGACACAACAAAGGCCGCGCCCAGTGCGCGGCCTTTTTCATCACGTCCCCCCGCCTTAACTTCCCCGCCCAGTTTCGTCCCCGCTCTTAAATTGTCACATCTGGCAAAGAGTGCATGGAATTTGATACGCATCATCCAAATTTAATCATATTGCGATATCATTTAGTCGCTTAAGCTCGACAATCCAGCGTGCTGCGGCATTTGATAGCAAATTGCAATCGATATTATATTGATATTTAATTTGTTAAATGTAGGCTTCAAGTTTAAGATTCGTCTGTCTTCACCGCCAACATAAAAGGAAAAACCACATGTCCATCATCAACACCGTCATCAAGCCATTTACCGCCCAGGCCTACCACGAAGGCAAGTTCGTGACTGTTTCCGATGCTGACCTGAAGGGCAAGTGGTCGGTTGTGTTCTTCTACCCGGCTGACTTTACCTTTGTTTGCCCGACCGAACTGGGTGATCTGGCTGATGTTTACCCTGAGTTCCAGAAGCTGGGCGTTGAGTGCTACTCGGTTTCCACCGACACCCACTTCACCCACAAGGCTTGGCACGACGCGTCCGATACCATCAAGAAAATCAACTACCCGATGATCGGCGACCCAACCGGCACCATCACCCGCAACTTCGACGTAATGATCGAAGAAGAAGGTCTGGCACTGCGCGGCACCTTCGTGATCAACCCGGAAGGCGAAATCAAGGTTGCCGAAATTCACGACCTGGGCATCGGCCGTGACGCCAAGGAACTGCTGCGCAAAGTGCAGGCTGCCCAGTACGTTGCAGCACACCCGGGTGAAGTTTGCCCAGCCAAGTGGACTCCAGGCGAAGCGACGCTGGCTCCATCGCTGGACCTGGTCGGCAAGATCTAAGCCTCAGGCCCGCTAAACAGACCGCCCCGCCCGGGGCGGTTTGGATTTCAGCGGAAAGCCCGATTCCGCCTTTCCAGTGAAATTCATTTAAGGAATACCGACATGCTCGACGCCAATATCCAGACCCAGCTCAAAGCCTACCTCGAAAAACTGCAGCGTCCGATCGAACTCGTTGCCAGCCTGGATGACAGCGCGGCCGCACAGGAAATGCACGCCCTGCTACAGGATATTGCCGCACTCTCGGACAAGGTTAGCCTGCGTGACAACGGCGACGCCGTTCTGCGCCCATCGTTCAGCGTCGGCGCCGTCTCTGACAGCGCCCGCATCAGCTTTGCCGGCATTCCGATGGGCCACGAATTCACCTCGCTGGTGCTGGCCTTGCTGCAAAGCGGCGGCCATCCACCCAAGGTGGATGCAGCCATTATCGAACAGATCCGTGCCCTGCCTGCTGGCGCCCATTTCGAGACTTTTGTTTCCCTGTCCTGCCACAACTGCCCGGACGTGGTGCAGGCGCTGAACCTGATGGCCGTACTCAACCCCGGCATCAGCCATACCATGATCGATGGCGCGCTGTTCCAGGACGAAGTAGCCCGCCGCAAGATTATGGCGGTGCCAACCGTGTTTATGAACGGGGCCGAGTTCGGCGCCGGACGCATGACGCTGGAAGAGATTATTGCCAAGCTGGACACCGGCGCAGCGGCGCGCGAAGCGGACAAGATCAAGAGCAAAGACGTGTTTGATGTGCTGGTCATCGGCGGTGGCCCGGCCAGCGCCTCGGCCGCCATTTACGCCGCCCGTAAAGGCATACGCACCGGCATCGTGGCCGAGCGTTTCGGCGGCCAGGTGCTGGACACCATGGCCATCGAGAACTTCATCTCGGTCAAGGAAACCGACGGCCCGAAACTGGCCATGGCACTGGAACAGCACGCCAAGGAATACGAAATCGACATCATGAACCTGCAAAAAGCCAATGCGCTGGTGCCGGGTGAACTGATAGAGATCAAGCTGGAAAACGGCGCCTCGCTCAAGAGCAAGACGGTGATTCTGGCCACCGGCGCGCGCTGGCGCGAAATGAATGTGCCGGGCGAGAAGGAATACCGCAGCAAGGGTGTGGCTTACTGCCCGCATTGCGACGGCCCGCTGTTCAAGGGCAAGCGTGTCGCTGTCATCGGTGGTGGTAACTCCGGCGTGGAAGCAGCCATCGATCTGGCCGGCATCGTCGCCCATGTCACCCTGCTCGAGTTTGATGGCCAGTTGCGCGCCGATGCCGTGCTGCAGAAAAAGCTGTTCAGCCTGCCTAACGTCACCGTGATCACCAAGGCGCTGACTACCGAAGTGACCGGCGACGGTCAGAAGGTGAACGGTCTGTCCTACAAGGACCGCGACAGCGGCGAGATCAAGCATGTGGAACTGGAAGGCATCTTCGTGCAGATCGGCCTGTTGCCCAACACCGACTGGCTCAAAGGCACAGTGGAATTGTCGCCACGCGGCGAAATCGAGATCGATGCCCGTGGCCAGACTTCGGTACCCGGCGTGTTTGCTGCCGGTGACTGCACCACAGTGCCGTACAAGCAGATCATCATCGCCATGGGCGCAGGCGCAACCGCCTCGCTAGGCGCTTTCGACCACCTGATCCGCACATCGGCACCGGCCTGATTTATTCAGCCGTGCAAGACAAAAGCCCCCGTTGCTACAACGGGGGCTTTTTTATCTGCATCAAACTCGCCTCAAGGCTTCAGGGCCGAAATATCCTTGGCATCCCAGTGCGGGAAATAGCGCCGCACCAGGCTATTGAGCTCCACCTCGAAAGCACGATAGTTTTCCAGCTCGTCAGTCTTGGCTTCTTTGGCCTCTGCCAGCACGCCCTCTACCATGCCGCCACCAGAGGTGGCATTGCTCAGGCGGTCAATCACGATAAAACTGCCGGTCGCACGGCAATCGGCGTAAGCATCGACCACGACCGGTGCATTCAGGCTGACCTGCACACGGGCAATTTCATTGAGTTGCAGGCTGTCAGCCGCCACCGTTTCCAGGGTATTCACATCCTGACGCGCCAGAATGCGGCTGACGCGCCCGGCTACCGTCTTGCCGGAAAACTTGAACAGATACTCGCGCCCGCAATGCAAGGGGGCCTCATCCATCCATACCAGTTGCGCTTCCAGCTCGCGCCCCAGAGCCGGTGCCGGCGCATCGGCGTGCACGATCATATCGCCGCGCGACACATCGACTTCATCTTCCAGTGTCAGCGTGATGGCCTCGCCTGCCTGCGCCGAGGCCAGCTCGCCGGCGTACGTAACGATAGCCTTGACGCGGCTGGTTTTGCCCGATGGCAAAATGCGCACTGCATCACCAGGAGCCACGCTGCCGGCGGCAATGGTGCCGCAGAAACCGCGAAAATCCAGATTGGGCCGGTTGACATACTGCACCGGCAAACGCAGCGCCCCAAGGCCGGTGTCGTGCGCCACTTCCACACTTTCCAGCAACTTCATCAGCGTCGCCCCCTGATACCACGGCGTACGCGTGCTGGCCTCGACTACATTGTCGCCCCTGAGCGCCGAAATCGGCACGAAGCGGATGTCGGGAATGGCGAGACGTTCGGCAAAATCCAGATAGTCGTCACGGATGCGGTTGTACACCGCCTCATCGAAGTCCAGCAGGTCCATCTTGTTGATGGCGACGATCACATGCTTGATGCCCAACAGGCTGACGATAAAGCTGTGACGCCGGGTCTGCGTCTGCACCCCGTAACGCGCATCGATCAGGATGATGGCGAGATTGCAGGTCGAAGCGCCGGTGGCCATATTGCGGGTGTACTGCTCGTGCCCCGGGCAGTCGGCAATGATGAACTTGCGCTTGTCGGTGCTGAAATAGCGGTAAGCCACATCGATGGTAATACCCTGCTCGCGCTCGGCAGCCAGCCCGTCAACCAGCAGCGCCAGGTCGATGTCGTCATCGGTGGTATTGAATTTCTTCGAGTCGCGCGCAATGGCGGCCAGCTGGTCTTCAAAAATCAGCTTGGAGTCGTGCAGCAAGCGCCCGATCAGCGTGGACTTGCCGTCGTCGACATTGCCGCAGGTGATGAAACGCAGCATATCCTTGTTTTCATGGGCAGCCAGATAGGCATGGATATCGCTGTTAATCAGTTCGGACTGGTGACTCATGGTGTGCTCCTTTGGGGGAATGGGGACGCGTGAAAGGTGAACGGAGCAGACATCCGGCAGCATCACGGTGCCTTCCCCCCTCCCTGCTCACCATTCCCCTGATTTCAGAAATACCCTTCGATCTTTTTCTTTTCCATGGAGGCGCTCTGGTCGTGATCAATCACGCGCCCCTGACGCTCGGAGGTACGGGTCAGCAGCATTTCCTGAATCACATCGGTCAGGCTGTCGGCCTCGGACTCGACCGCGCCGGTGAGCGGATAACAGCCCAGCGTACGGAAGCGCACTTTTTTCTTGTGGATGCGCGCCTTTTCCTCATCCGTCAGATAAGTCAGGATGCGCGCGTCGTCTATCATGATCAGCGTGCCATCGCGCTCGACTACCTCGCGCTCGGCGGCAAAATACAGCGGTACGATGTCGATGTTTTCCAGATAGATGTATTGCCAGATATCCAGCTCGGTCCAGTTGGAAAGCGGGAACACGCGTATGCTCTCGCCCTTGTTGACGCGGCTGTTATAGATATTCCACAGCTCGGGGCGCTGGTTTTTCGGGTCCCAGCGGTGCTTGCTATCGCGAAAGGAATACACCCGCTCCTTGGCGCGCGACTTTTCTTCGTCGCGGCGCGCCCCGCCAAAAGCGGCATCAAAACCATACTGGTCCAGCGCCTGCTTTAAGCCTTCGGTTTTCATCACATCGGTATGCTTGGCCGAGCCGACGGTGAACGGGTTGACATTGTTGCGTATGCCTTCCTGATTGATATGCACGATCAGGTCCAGACCGAATTTCTTCGCGACCTGATCACGAAAAGCCACCATCTCGCCAAACTTCCAGGTGGTGTCCACATGCAGCAAAGGGAAAGGCAGCTTGCCCGGATGAAAGGCCTTAAGTGCCAGATGCAGCATCACGGCCGAATCCTTACCTATCGAATACAGCATCACCGGATGGTCAAACTCTGCCGCCACCTCGCGAATGATATGGATGGACTCGGCCTCGAGTTGCCGCAGATGGGTCAAGCGTGCGCTATGGATCTTCATCGTCTTCTGCCTTTACAGCCGGTTGCGGGTCACATCACCCTGTCATGACAAGTAATCTACCCAAGCCTTGGCCGTGCTGCAAAATCAACTGGATATATCGTTATGCTGTATTTTCTTGAAAGCTTAGTGCATTACGGAATAACAGCATTGCGGCAATTCGCATCTAGACTGTTATCATCCTGTCTGCAAGCAATACACCCATCATCATGCCCAAGCTACCCGATCCGACCCGACGCTCCCTGATGCAGGCTCTGGCCGTTTTCGGCACACTGGGGCTCTTGCCAGGATGCAGCACCCGAGTGAAACCGACGACAGCCCCTCTCCCCACACCGGCCCCCATCCAGCCTCTGTCCATCACACCGCTGATTCGCGTCGTTGCACCTTCCGGCCTGTTGCCGCAAAGCATACGGGCCGAGTATGGCGTGCAGCGGCTGAGTCAGGCCGGCTACCGGCTGGACAATATCGCCTGCCTGAGCCGCCGCTTCCAGCGCTTCGCCGGCACCGATGCCGAGCGTCTGGCCGACTTCAACGGCATCAGCAATGCTGCCCCCCCCAAGATCGTGTTGTCGGCCCGCGGCGGCTATGGCGCGATGCGCCTGTTGCCCTACATCGACTGGAAACGGCTGTGTCCGCTATTCAAGGAGGCCGGCACCCTGGTGATGGGCTACAGCGACTTCACCGCCATCCAGCTGGCGCTGCTATCGCAAGGCGGCATCCCCAGCTTCGCCGGGCCTATGCTGTACAGCGATTTTGGCGCGCCGGTGCCCAGCATCGACACCATGAATGCCTTTGTCCGCACCAGCACCCAAAAGCCACTGAGCATCCGCGTGAGCAATTACCCCGCCCATAGCCTCAAGGCCGAAGGCCTGTTCTGGGGCGGCAATCTGAGCGTGCTCTCGCATCTGGTCGGCACCCCTTATTTTCCGGTCATCGAAGGCGGCATCCTGTTTCTGGAAGATGTAGGTGAACAGCCCTACCGTATCGAACGCATGCTGCAACAACTGAATCTGGCCGGCGTACTCAAGCGCCAGCGCGCCATCGTGCTGGGGGATTTTTCGCTGGAAAACATCAAGGACCACTACGATCCAGGCTACACACTGGAAACCGTGGCCGATCATGTACGCAAGGTCACCGGCGTGCCGGTATTCACCGGTTTTCCGTTCGGTCATATCCGCAACAAGGCCACCTTCCCCTTGGGCGCGATGGCCACACTTGCGACCGATGGCTGGGGCTATAGCGTCACCTTCCCCGATTACCCGATCAGCAGCACAAGCGGTCTGGATTTTTCCGCGCTGACCACCGTACTCTGACCACTAAAACAACAAGGACACGCCATGCCCAATCCTGTGATTCAACAAATGCTGGAGCGCCGCTCCATCCGCAATTTCTCCGGCGCGCCAGTCAGCGACAAAGACCTGCAGATCATTCTCAGCGCAGCGCAACAGGCACCGACTTCGGTCAACGGCGAACAGATTTCGCTGATTGTCACCCGCGACAAGGACACCATACGCAAAATTGCCCAAATCGCCGGCGGCCAGCCGCAGGTTGCCTCGGCCGAAGTCTTTATCACCATCCTGATCGACTTCAACCGCACCGCCAACGCCGTGACCATGGCCGGCGAAAAACAACTGATAGACCAATGTGCAGAAGGCCTGATCGTGGGGGCAGTCGACGCCGGCATCATGCTGCAGGCGCTGCAAATGGCGGCAGGCTCGCTGGGCTACGGCACCACAGCCATCGGCGGCATACGCAATAACCCGCAGGCGCTGATTGAACTATTCGGCCTGCCACCGCGCACCTTCCCGCTGGTCGGCACCACCTTGGGCGTCGCCGACCCTGACAAGTTGCCGCGCATCAAGCCGCGCGTACCGCTGGAATCTTTCGCCCTGAACGAGCGCTACGACAACGACAAGGTCTGCGCCGGCATACGCGACTACGATGCCACCCTGCGCCACTGGTGGGATGCACAAGGCCAGTTCGATATGCCTTCCTATATCCAGTCCACTACGAACTACTACAAAGTTGACTACTTCCCGACCGTGGGCGAAGCACTAAAGCGCCAGGGCTTTGGCCTGATCGACATCAAGAGCTAAAGCACAAGACACATTGACGCAGGAAACAAAAGACGGGATGCTCAGATCATGAACATCCCGTCTTCCCTTCTGCTTTTGCTACTGGCCGAACTGGCCTTGGACAGCGCGCTGATTCACCACCTGGCCGACACCAGCCTGATGCACACCCTGCTGCTGGCGCTCTTGGCCATGCTGGCGCTGCGCATGCTGACCATGGCTTTTATCTGGGGCTTTTCCCGCCTCTACGGCTCTCCCGCAGCACCGCTTGGCCTGATGCGCTGGCTGAATATGCTGCTGCATGAATATCTGGCCTATGTCTTTACCTTCAGCCTGCTGCTGCCGTTCGAGAAACTATGGATGCGCGCCGACCGTTTGCGTCCGTGCCGCAGAGTCGTTTTGCTGGTACACGGTTATGGTTGCAGCCGGGGCGTATGGTGGAAGATACGCCGCGAACTGGAAGCTGCCGGCCATGTCGTCGCTACGCTTAGCCTGACCCCGCCACTGGCAAGCATAGACACGCTGGAAACTCAGCTGGATCAGCGCATACGCGAAGTCTGCGCCGCAACCGGTGCCCCAAGTGTGCATCTGGTCGGGCATAGCATGGGCGGGCTGGTCAGCCGCGCCTACCTCAAGCGTCATGGTGCCGGCCGTGTCACCCAGCTGATCACGCTGGCAAGCCCGCATCGCGGCAGCGAACTGGCTCGCCTTGGCATGGGAGAAAATGCGCGCCAGATGCAGCCGCACTCACCATGGCTGGACGCACTGGGCGAAACGCTGCCTGCCATTGCCGCGATTTCGGTACGCACCAGCCACGACAACTTTGTCACGCCGCAAGACAGACAGCGCCTGAACGGCGCTGTCGATATCGAGATGCCGGCTACCGGCCATCTCGCCCTGCTTTACACCCGACAGACATCGACACTGCTTTGCCAACTGCTGGCCGGCAAAATCTCCCCGGCCAGCACGGATGACAGTGCCGAACACCGCCACCGTCTGGCTTAGAGCGTGTTCACGATCTCGCGAGCGAGGGCGAGACAAGGCGAAAACGGCTGAGAAAGCGGAATGTACAGGTGGTACATGAGCATTTCGAAACCGTTTTCAACGCCGTATCGCTGATGCACAGCAGATCGTGAACAGGTTCTTAGAAGTAAATCCCGCGCATCATCTCGGACAAGGCCGTCTGATTGCCCGTCGGACGTGCCGGCTTGCTGCCGTCTTTCGACTTGGGCGCATCGGCAAAGGTGCGGAAGCTTGTGTTCATAATCACCTGTGCCACACGCGGCGCAACGGCATGCAGCACCTGCCCCAAAGTACCCAGACGGGTCGCCAGACGCACCTGCTTATTGATGATGGTGTCGCAGATCATGTCGGCCGCCTCTTCCGGTGTCAGCGTCGGCACCTGATCGTATAGCTTGGTCGGCGCAATCATCGGTGTCTTGACTAAGGGCATATTGATGCAGGTGAAGTGCACCCCCTTGTCGGCAAACTCCGATGCGGCCGTGCGTGCCCAGGCATCCAGCGCCGACTTGGATGCAACATAGGCCGCAAAGCGCGGCGCATTGGTCAACACGCCAATGGACGAGATATTGATGATATGGCCGCGCTTTTGTTCGATCATCCCGGGCAGCACACCCATGCTGACCTTGAGTGCACCGAAGTAGTTAAGCTGCATGGTGCGCTCGAAATCATGGAAACGGTCGAAGGAATCCTCGATTGCACGCCGGATCGAGCGCCCCGCATTATTGACCAGAATATCCACCGTGCCATGATCCGCCAGAATCTGTGCCGTCAGCGCCTCGGCTTCGGCCATATCGGCAATATCGCCCTGATAAACATGCAGGGTAAAGCCCGCCTCGGCAAACTCGCGGCACGTTTCTTCTATCTTCTGCGGGTCGCGCGCAATGGTCAGTACAATGGCGCCGGCTTCCAGCAGCTTGAGCGCCGTCGCCTTGCCGATACCCGAAGTCGCCCCGGTCACCAGCACCACGCGCCCTTCGACCTGGCCTTTGAGTGAACGGTCGACAAACAGCGCCGGATCCAGATGGCGCTCCCAGTAATCCCACAAACGCCAGGCATAGGTATCCAGTGGCGGTACGCTGATATCGGTGCCCTTAAGCGCACGTCGGGTCTCGCGGCAATCGAAGCGCGTCGGGTAGTTAATGAAACCGAACACATCTTCCGGCAAGCCCAGATCCTGCATCAGTGCATCGCGCATGCGGCGTACCGGTGCCAGCGCCATTACCATTTTCACCAGATGGCGCGGAATAAAGCCGAACAATGCCGCATTAATCCGAAGTGCCATTTCCGGCGCATGCGCGGCACGGGCAAAGGTATTGAGCAGGTCGCCCACGCGCATAGGCGACGGATCGGTCAGATGGAAGCACTGGCCATTTTCACCCTCTAGGTGAGCGATATGGTCGACCGCATTCACGACAAAATCGACCGGCACCACGTTGATGCGCCCGCCTTCCACCCCTATGGTCGGCATCCACGGTGGCAACAGGCGGCGCAGCTTCTGGATCAGCTTGAAGAAGTAATAAGGCCCGTCTATCTTGTCCATCTCGCCGGTTTGCGAGTCCCCCACCACCATGCCCGGACGATAGATGCGCCACGGCAATTTGCACTCGCGCCGCACAATGCCTTCCGAGTCATGCTTGGTGCGGAAATAAGGATGGTCGAGATGTTCGGCCTCGTCGAACATGTCTTCACGGAACAGCCCTTCAAACAGGCCGGCCGCGGCAATCGAGCTGAACAAATGGAAATGGCCGGCCGCGATGTCTTCGGCAAAGCGCACCGTCTGGCGCGTACCTTCTACATTGGTGCGCTGCTGGGTTTCGGCATCTGCACTGAGGTCGTAAACGGCGGCCAGATGGAAAAAGTGATCCACTTTATGTTGCAAACGAACAACATCTTCGGCACTCACCCCCAGAAGCGGCTGGGTCAAATCACCCGCTATGGCAATAACGCGGCTGTCATCGACACCCCAATAGGTTCTGAGCTCTTCAACACGCCCCTGATCGCCATCGCGCATCAGGAAATACACCACGCTACCCTCGCGCTGCAGCAACTTGCGCACCAGACGTTTGCCGATAAAGCCGCTGGCACCGGTAATAAAATACTGCATATTGTTTTGACTCCTCGTGTTGTATTTAGCTACTTACACTGCTACGCCTGTATATGCTAATGCAATATGCCATATTTCTCGTCAGGTGTGCTGATTAGGCTGATCCCTCTAACTTTCCCCCCTACACTGCAAGCAGAAACAAAGAACTCCCCAACAAGCAACGCACCTAGGAGGTCATCATGGCCAAGAAACTCAAAGCTCTCGCAAGCTCGGTAACCGAAAACCAGCTGGCTTCGACTATTCGTGAATCCGCCCAGCAGATCTGGCTGGCCGGTCTGGGTGCTTATGCCAAGACCCAGGAAGAAGGCGGCAAGGTGTTTGACGCACTGGTAAAAGAAGGCGAAGTGCTGCAAGCCAAAACCCGTCAGGTCGCCGACGAGAAAATCGCCGAAGTTGCCGACAAGACCGTCGGCACTTGGGGGCGTCTGGAACAGGTATTCGAAGACCGCGTTGCACGTGCCGTGTCCAGTCTGGGCATGCCGACACGCAAGGATGTAGAAAAGCTGAGCAAGCGTGTCGCCGAGCTGACCGAAGTCGTCCAGCAGCTGACCGAAGCCAAACAGGCAGAGGAAGCACCCCGCGCCAAGCCGGTAGCGGCCAAGGCCGTACGCACCAGCAAGCCTGCTGCAGCCGCTGTTGCTGCTGTCGCTGCACCCGCCGAAAAAAAGCCGGTGCGCGCTAAAAAACCGGTTGCTGAAGTTACACCAGTCGCTGAGCAGGCGGCAGAAGCCCCGGCCAAAGCAGAAGACAGCAGCGCCGGCAAGACCGAAGCCGCAACCGCTTAAAGAAACACTGCACCATCGTGCACAAGCCCGGCCTTCGTGCCGGGCTTTTTAACGGGAGGGGAAACAGATGAGCAAAATCGGTATTGCCCTGGCCGGAGGCGGGCCCTTGGGCGGCATTTACGAGGTGGGGGCCTGCGCGGCGCTGGCCGAAGCCATAGACGGTCTGGATTTTAGCCATGTCGATTTTTATGTCGGCGTAAGCTCGGGGGCACTCATCGCCTCGATACTCGCCAACAATATTCCGCCTGCGCGTCTGGCCCGCATCCTGATCAACGATGACGCCGCCGTGATGTTTGACCCGGGCACATTGCTACACCCTGCCCTGACCGAATATCTGACCCGTCTGGGCATGCTGCCTAATCTGCTGGCCTCTTCACTGCAGCACTATCTGGCCGCACCTTGCCGCCATGGCCTGTTCGAATCGCTACAACAGCTGAATCAGGCCATACCAACCGGATTGTTTGACGGCCAGGGCATAGACCGCATATTGACCGAACTATTCAGCAAGGACGGCTTTAGCAATAGCTTTCACGCATTGCATCACCGCCTGTCCATCATTGCAACCGACCTTGACTCCGGCCAGGCCGTCGCCTTTGGCTCGCCCGGCTTTGACGACATCACGGTATCCAAAGCGGTACAAGCCAGCACCGCCCTGCCCGGCCTGTTTCCCCCGGTCAAAATCAAGGATCGCTATTATGTGGACGGTGCCCTGGTCAAGACGCTGCATGCTTCGGTTGCGCTGGAGCAAGGTGCCGATCTGGTGTTCTGCGTCAATCCGCTGGTGCCTTACCGGGCACCAAAAGAACAGGCCAACACCCACAAGCTGTACGAGCGCGGCCTGCCCGGCGTGCTGTCGCAGACCTTTCGCGCCATCATTCACTCACGCCTGCATACCGGTATGAGCCGCTACAAACATGAATACCCACACGCAGACGTGTTGCTGTTCGAACCAGCCCGCGACAACGAGGCGATCTTTTTTGCCAATGTATTCAGCTATCGCGACCGCCGCAGCCTGTGCGAGCACGCCTACCAGCACACCCGCACCGACCTGTACCGGCGGCGCCAGACGCTGGCACCGCTACTGGAAAAACACGGCCTCAAGCTGAATATGGAGGTCATCACCGATAAAAACCGCAGTTTGCTGTTGCCGAAAAAAAAGGGGCTAAGCGGCACCTTGCAAAATCTGGAGCGCACGCTGGATAAACTTAAATATAAGCTGGACGACAAAATACCCATATAGGGTATGCTTGTAGCGTCAATCGGCCCCCGGAAAAAGCAAATGGAGAAAAAACCCAGCCGCCAGACGCGCGAGCGCATTCTTGCGACTGCTTTGCGCCTATTCAATACGCTGGGCGAGCCTGGCGTCACGCCGGCCGCGATTGCTGTCGAAATGGAGATCAGCCCGGGCAATCTCTATTACCATTTCCACAGCAAGACCGACATCGTCAACGCGCTGTTCGCCCGCTACGAAGAGGAAATCGGCCGTTTGCTGCTGGCCGTCGATGACCATGCGCAGGAGCCGGAAGACATCTGGCTGTTTCTGCACCTGTTATTCGAAACCATCTGCCAGTACCGCTTTTTCTACCACGACATCAACAACCTGTTGCTATCCAACCGGCTGGTCGAAACCCACTTCACCCGCATTCTGCGGCGCAAGGAAGAAGCAGCCGCCACCTTGTGCCACAACCTCGCCCGCGCAGGCGTACTGCAAGCGGGCGACAGCGAGATTCAAGCGCTGGCCGTGAATATGGCGCTGGTTTGCACCTTCTGGATTTCCTATGAGCATGCGCGCAGTCCTCGAACCGAACCGGATATCGGTCGCGGCGCTTATCAGGTCATGCAATTGGCTGCGCCCTATTTGCAAGGCGAGGCGCGTACCTTGCTTGAGCGCATTTCACATCATTATGTTGCCGGACAATAAAAGGAGATAGCAATGCCCAACTGGAAAGCCTTTCCCTATGCAGAGCCTGCCTACGCTTACACGCTGGCCAGCCTGAAAAAACACTGGCAGCGCCTGCATCAGGGCGATTGCGAACCCTGGCCACAAGACAAGGCGGCACAGGAGGCGTGGCGCGCCTACCATGCCGGCGACTTTGCCCGTGCTTACGACACAGGCCTCACGGCGGGCCCCTCGGGCATCAATGCCGCCAACAAGGCCGCCATGATCTATTTCACCTATCTGGACGAGGACGAAGAGCGCAAGCTTGAAGGCTTCCAGGACATTGCCAAGCGCTGCGAAACCCTGCAGGCACAAGCGCCGGACAATGCCAATGCCTGGTATATCCACGCTTATGCGCTGGGACGCTATAGCCAGGGCATTTCGATTGCCCGTGCCCTCGCGCAAGGGCTGGGCGGCAAGGTGAAGGCCAGCCTGGAGCGTACGCTCACGCTGGCGCCAGAACACGCCGACGCCATGATCGCGCTGGGCACCTGGCACACCGAGATTGTCGTCAAAGTCGGCGCCATGATGGCCGGTATCACTTATGGCGCAAAAAAAGACGAAGCCGTTCGGCTATTTGAGCAGGCGCTCGCGTTCAACCCCGAGTCGGCCATTGCCCGTACCGAGTACGCCAATGCGCTGGCTGCCCTGTATGGCAAAAGCCGGCTGAAAGACGCGGAAAAGCTGTATGAAGAAGCGGCCGCCTGTCAGGCGGCCGATGCGATGGAACGGCTGGACATCGAAGCCGCCCGCGCCGAGCTGGAAGAGTAAGGCAATCAGCCGGCCCTGAGTGCAGCCTCCACCGCCTCGGGGTCGGCCAGCCGCTCAGGCGGCTCCATCAGCACCAAAAGCAGAAGCTGGCTGAATTCGTCGTTGAAACGGTTCGCAATATGTTCAGGGTCCGGTATCAGCCCCTTGTCGGTAACCAGACCAATCTGCACATTGCCGTCGTAGGACAGAATGGACACGCCAACGCCGATATTGCCCGACTGCGGCACCCAGAACATGGGCTGTGCCAGCCGTGCGCCGCCCAGATACAGGCTCTTTTGCGGCCCCGGCACATTCGTCATCACCGCGCTGGTCTTATTGGCCAGCAGATCGAGTATCTGCTGCTGCACAAGCTTAGGCGCCATGCCCACCACGCCCAGAATACCCAGCGCCAGCACAGCCTGATAAGAGCCTTTGAGCGCCTCCATGCGCTCGCGCACCGTATACAGGCGCGCAAGCGGGTTGGCGATGCCGACCGGCAACTCCAGCGCCACCAGACCAAAGCGGTTGCCCAGCGTCCCCCGGTCTCCCTCGCCGCGCAGATTGACCGGCACCATCACCCTGACTTCAAGCCCTTCGACCGGATCGCCCTTGGCCAGCAGATAGGCACGGATGGCGCCGGCGGCAGCAGAAAGCAGCATATCGTTGACCGAACAGGACAGCACCCGCCCGACCGCCTTCACTTCGGGCAAAGGTAAAGGCTCGGACCAGGCAACACGCTTGACCGGGCCGGGCTTGCCCTTGAGCCGGGTCGGCGAATCATTGGCCATCAAGGCAAGCTTGGCCGCTTCCGCCGCAACATCGTAGCCAATGCCGATATAGTCCATCGCCTTACGCGGATTACTGACCAGCTCCATGTATTTGAGCCATAAATTGCTCGACACTTTCATCGAAGTCAGCATCGCGGTGCTGACCGGTGCCCAAATCATATCGAGGAAGTGCCGCTCGCCCCCATCCTTGCGCTTATCCGGCAGTTTGCGCGGCTCGGCCCCGCCACCGGACACACCGCTTGCGTCATCCATCATCGACAGCAGGACATCGACCAGCGCAA
>NZ_RJTZ01000050.1:0-24641 GCF_024343515.1 Aquitalea sp. S1-19
ATCAGCTCGGTCACGATCTCGCCATGCGACAACTGCTTGCGGGTCGCTTCGTCCAGATCGGAAGCAAACTGCGCAAACGCAGCCAGTTCACGATACTGAGCCAGCGCCAGACGAATACCGCCACCCAGCTTCTTGATCACCTTGGTCTGCGCTGCACCACCCACACGCGATACCGAAATACCAGCGTTAATAGCTGGACGGATACCGGAGTTGAACAGGTCGCTTTCCAGGAAGATCTGGCCGTCGGTGATCGAAATCACGTTGGTCGGAACGAAGGCGGACACGTCGCCAGCCTGGGTTTCGATAATCGGCAAAGCAGTCAGCGAACCGGTCTTGCCAGTTACGGCGCCTGCGGTCAGCTTGGTCACTTCGTCTTCGTTGATGCGCGATGCGCGCTCCAGCAGACGGGAGTGGAGGTAGAACACGTCACCAGGATAGGCTTCACGGCCCGGCGGACGACGCAGCAGCAGGGAAATCTGACGGTAAGCCACGGCCTGCTTGGACAGGTCGTCGTATACGATCAGCGCATCTTCGCCGCGGTCGCGGAAGTACTCACCCATGGCGCAACCGGAGTACGGTGCGATGTATTGCAGGGCAGCAGCTTCGGAAGCGGTCGCTGCGACGATGATGGTGTGACCCATCGCGCCGTGCTCTTCCAGCTTGCGTACCACGTTGGCGATCGACGAGGCTTTCTGGCCGATAGCAACATAGATACAGATAACGCCGGTGTCTTTCTGGTTGACGATCGCATCCAGCGCCACAGCGGTCTTACCGGTCTGGCGGTCACCAATGATCAGCTCGCGCTGGCCACGGCCGATAGGCACCATCGAGTCAATCGACTTCAGGCCGGTCTGCATAGGCTGCGACACCGACTGACGGGCAATCACGCCCGGTGCGATCTTTTCGATAGGGGAGAACGCCTTGGCGGCGATCGGGCCCTTGCCATCGATAGGACGGCCCAGAGCATCGACAACGCGACCGATCAGTTCCGGACCAACCGGAACTTCCAGGATGCGGCCGGTGCACTTGACTTCGTCACCTTCGGAAATGTGCTCGTACTCGCCCAGAATCACGGCGCCGACAGAGTCGCGCTCCAGGTTCATGGCGAGGCCGAATGTATTGCCCGGGAACTCGAGCATTTCGCCCTGCATCACGTCCATCAGGCCATGAACACGAACGATACCGTCAGTCACGGAAATCACGGTACCCATGGTACGTGCTTCGGCGCTTTCAGCCAGGTTCTGGATCTTGGCCTTGATCAGGTCGCTGATTTCAGAGGGGTTCAACTGCATGATCTCTCCTAATTCTTGAGGCTTGCCGCCATCGCGTGCAGTTTGCCGCGAACGGAAGCGTCGATGACGTCATCACCGATCAACACCCGGATACCACCGATAAGCTCGGGGTCCACACGCACGTCAAGGCGTACGGTCTTGCCGTACTTCCTGGAAAGCGTGTCGGTGAGTTCGGACTTCTGGACGTCGGTCATGGGGAAGGCGCTGTCTGCCACTGCATCCAGCACCCCTTCTGCCTCGGCCTTCAGGAGTTCAAACTGTTCGGCGATTTCGGGCAACAACAGCAGGCGTCCGTTTTCGATAAGCGCGCCGAGGAAGTGTTTCACTTCTTCGTTGCCACGCTCGGCGAGCACGTCCAGCAGCAATGCCTCAACCTCTTGTGCGGTATGTTTCGGGTGGGTGATTACTTCGGCCACACCCGGGGTTTTCACCATGGCAGCCAGCCAGGACAGCGTCTCGGACCACGCGCCCATAGAATGCTGTTCGCCGGCGAGGCTGTATACCGCTTCGGCGTAGGGCCTTGCTACGGTAGTAAGTTCTGCCATGAGCTGATTACAACTCCGCTTTGATGGAGGCCAACAGATCGGCGTTTTTGGCTTGATCGATCTCGCGGCGCAGGATCTTCTCTGCACCGGCTACGGCGAGGACGGCAACCTGCTCGCGCAGAACCTCCTTGGCACGCAGCACTTCCTGCTCGATTTCAGCCTTGGCATCGGATACCAGCTTGGCACCCTCGACGCGTGCAGCGTCTTTTGCCTCTTCCACGATCTGATTGGCACGTTTTTCGGCGGCCAGCATGATTTCGGTCGACTGCTGTTTGGCTTTGCGAACTTCATCCGCAACGCGCTTTTCAGCGGCCTCCAGATCCTGCTTGCCACGTTCGGCAGCAGCCAGGCCATCGGCAATGCGCCTGGCGCGCTCATCCATCATGTTGGTAAGCGGAGGCCAAACAAACTTCATGGTGAACCACACCAGGATGGCGAACGTGATCGCCTGACCCAGTAGTGTTGCGTTAAATTCCACGCTTGTTTCCCTCCAGAATGATGACTTGCAACAACCTATCCCTGTTCAGGGATTAAGCGCCCACAGCGGCCAGAGCAGCAGCCAGGAACGGGTTGTTGAAGGTGTAGAGCATAGCCACACCAACACCAATCATGGAGATCGCATCCAGCAGACCGGCGATAATGAACAGCTTGGTTTGCAGAACTGGAATCATTTCTGGCTGACGAGCGGAAGACTCGAGGAACTTGCCGCCGAGAATGGCGAAGCCCAGAGCGGTGCCGATGGCACCCAGACCGATGATCAGTGCGGCAGCCAGAACGGTCATCGACTGGATCTGGGAAATCAGTGCAAGTTTTTCCATTTAGATATCTCCTGAAACTAAAACTAAGGATGGTTGGTGAAACGTTTAAAAAACTAAGGAACTCTTTAGTGCTTCTCGACCGCGAGGCTGAGATACACGATGGTCAGCATCATGAACACGAAGGCCTGCAAGGTGATCACCAGAATATGGAAGATCGCCCATGGCGCGCCCAGAATCCACTGTGCACCCCAAGGCAGCAGCGCAATCAGGATGAAGATCAGTTCGCCGGCGTACATATTACCGAACAGACGCAGCGACAGCGAAATCGGCTTGGCAATCAGCTCGACCATCTGGAACGCGAAGTTCACCGGGGCGAGGATGACAACCAGAATCGGGCTGTGTGCATGAAACGGTGCGGTCAACAACTCCTTGCCCCAACCGCCCAGACCCTTGGCGCTGATCGAGAAACCGATGATGCAGAACATCACCGAAATCGACATGGCGAAGGTAGCGTTGACGTCAGCGGACGGCACCACACGGAAATACACATGGTGAGGGTCAGCACCGAAGAAGGTTGAACCTACCCATGCTGCGATTTGCGGAATCAGATCCACCGGCAGCATGTCCATCGCGTTCATCAGGAACACCCAGCAGAAAATGGTCAGTGCCAGAGGCGCAACCACTTTACTTTCGGCATGGAAAATTTCCTTGACCTGGGTATTGACCATTTCCACCAACGACTCGACAAACAGCTGCAGGCGACCCGGATTTTCCAGCTTGGCATTCTTGGCAACCAGTGCAAAGACGCCTACAAATAGGAAACCCAGAATCAGCGAGACGCTGAAGGTATCGACGTGAATGGACCAGAACCCTTCATGAGAAGACTTCCAGAACGTCAGGTGGTGCTTGATATATTCTGTTGCGTTGCCTGCCATCACTTTTTCTCAATTTTGATTAGAAGCCCGAACCAGTAGGCGGACACGACCAGCATATAGCCGGCAAAGTACGCTGCTACCGATATATCCTTGAAAAACAGAAGAACCACTGCAAATATAAGAATGGTCAGAACAAACTTGACCGCTTCCGCCTTGTAGTGAGCCTTCATCAATACTGCAGGTGATGCACGTGGCACTGAGTAAGCGATGCGAATGTACAGCAGTGCAGGCAGAATTACCGTCAACCCGCCAAGCAAAGCTGAGACAGCACCGCTAATACTCCCCTGCCCCAGTACCGCTGCAATCAGGACAGCGACTGCTGTCAATACAAACTGCAAGCGCACGATGCGCTTAATTTCCGGCTTAGCCATGACGCACATCGTCTTAGAAAAATCGACCGATTATAGTCACGCCATTAAAATGACGTCAACAAATTACGACTAATATAGCTGCAATGCAGCATACACCGTCCAGCCCTGCCCGCGCCGCAAGCGGCCGATCATACAGCGACATTCAGTCCGCGCCTAATACTCGATAGTCATTACACGGAAAAATCTGACAATCCTGTTCCCACCACCACCAGACGCCACTTTGATAACACTGGCATCACCTCACAATGAGCAAAGCCGCACCCCAGGTGCGGCAGAACAAAACTACAAACGGAACAATCCGCGTTGCAAACACATACCCTCTGCGCTACCGCCTCACGCTCGCGCATTATCACTGAGGCCTGACCGTAGACGATGCACACAGCCCCGTGCAAGCAGACGGACACCACCCCAAATGGCATGGAAAGACACCCCCTACCCCATTCAGGATGGCAACACGGCCAGCGGCTTAGCTACCCATGGTCGCGACCATGATCGCCTTGATGGTGTGCATACGGTTTTCAGCCTGCTCGAAAGCCAGGCTGGCCGGGCTTTCAAACACTTCGTCGGTCACTTCGATACCGTTGGCGAATTCCGGATACTGGGCAGCAATCTGCTTGCCGACCTTGGTATTCGCATTGTGGAAGGCCGGCAGGCAGTGCATCAGCTTGATCTGCGGGTTACCCGAAGCCGCCATCAGCGCGCTATCGACGCGGAACGGCTTGAGCAGCGCGATTCGCTCGCCCCAGCGCTCCATCGGCTCGCCCATCGACACCCAGACGTCGGTATGGATAAAGTCGGCGCCCTTGACTGCAGCTTGCGGGTCGTTGGTCACCAGCAAGCGGGCACCGGTCTTCTTGGCAATATCCTGGCACTGCTTGACCAGATCGGCATCCGGTTCCAAACCCTTGGGACCGGCAATACGCACGTCCATCCCCATCAGGCAGCCAATCACCATCAGCGAGTGGCCCATATTATTGTGGGCATCCCCTACATAGGCGTAGGCAATCTGCGACATCGGCTTGTCGCAATTCTCGGTCATGGTCATCACGTCGCACAGCATCTGCGTCGGGTGCCAGGCATCGGTCAGACCGTTGAAGACCGGAACGCTGGAGTACTTGGCCAGCTCTTCCACATCATCTTGGGCAAAGCCGCGGAATTCGATACCGTCGTAGAAGCGGCTCAGCACGCGGGCGGTATCGGCAATGCTTTCCTTGTGGCCCAACTGCGAGCTGGTCGGATCGATATAGGTCACATGCGCACCCTGGTCATGGGCAGCCACTTCGAACGAGCAACGGGTGCGGGTCGAGGTCTTCTCAAAAATCAGGGCGACGTTCTTGCCGATCAGACGCTGTACTTCGTTGCCGGCATACTTGGCACGCTTCAGGTCGCGTGCCAGATCGAGCAGGTACTGCAGCTCGCGTTGGGTGAAGTCCAGCTCTTTCAGAAAGTGACGGTGTTTCAGATTGAAAGCCATTTTGATACTCCTTGAGATTAAAACTGCCCTAAGCACCCCGCCAGCAATGGCAGGCGAGTGATGTGCAAACAACTTAAAGACCTGCTTTACCCGCGCCGGATAGTTTTCCTGCTTACACGCGGATCAACTCCCAGAATACGAATTAACATTTAATAATTATCTGATATTGCTATAGCACATGGAGGCATTCATGCCAGCCACCTCCCCGGCTTCAGTGACGGAGCAGACGAGCGAGGAAGTAATGGTGCAGGAATTTCCAGCTCACATAAGCCACCACCAACGCGGCGATCCACAGCTCAAAATCGGCCAGCACATGCAGCTGAGCCACGTATTCATCCGCAAAGCCCCATACGCCCAGCTGAGCCGACAACTTGTACAATGCGGTAGCGCCAATCACCATGGGGAAGGTAAAGGCCGCATAGGCCGGAGAAAACGGCAACCGTAGCAAGCGCAGGAAAAAGAGGTAGATCACGCTGGTCATCAGCACTGCAATCCCGGCCAGCAGACCAACCAGCAAGGGCGAAGGCTGCTGCACGACAGTCAGATAGCCTGCCAGCGCCAGACTGGCAGGAGCGGCCAGGATCGCCAGCGTCGGCTTGGCCTGATCAGGCACCTCGCTGGCAAAAACCAGGCGATAGATCATCAGCGGCAGCATCACCAGATAGCAGACCAGCCCAAACATGAGCAGCGTCTGTGCCAGCCACAGCAGTGCACCACCGGGAAAACTGACCGCCGCCACAATAATGCCGACCGGCGGCACAAACCAGCTGGGCACCATATGATGCAAACGGAAGTCATGCGCACGGTGCCAGACAAAGGTAACGAGAAAAGCCAGATGCAAGCCGATGGCCAGCAGCCAGACCGTCTGCGCCAGCGGCAACGAAAACAGCGAGATCGCCTTGGACACGATCATCAGCGCCATGGCCATGGTCGGCACCACGCTACCGACCACCGGATGCGCCAGGTCCTGACACAGCAGCTGGGGCGCATTAATGAATTTGAGCAGCAGGCTCAACAGCAGAATACTTGCGATGGCGGCACCGGCCAGCTGGAACATGCCGCCTGCCGGCATGAAGTTCTCCCAGCACCAGCCCAGGCTGGCAATACCCAAGGCCAGACCACCCATCGGCGTCGGGACGGCGCGCAGGCATGCGCCCAAGGTCGCATTGACGGTTGTACCGGCCGAATTGTGCAGAATGCTTTCCATGCTGATCTCCTTGCCGCAGCTGACATTGCAAGTGCCTGACTGCTCTGGTATCGATGGACACACTGTACGTCCGATATAAAATAAATAATATCTGGATGTTTTTTACGGAACGTAAACACAAAATTGACAACACATCTGACTTTGCGCCAACTGCAGGCCTTTCTGGCAGTCGCCCGCCTGGGCTCGCTCGCTCCCGCAGCAGAAGAACAGGGCTTGAGCCGGGCGGCACTAAGCCAGTCGCTACAGGAACTGGAACGGCAACTGGGCTGCACGCTGTTCGACCGTAGTGGCTACCGCCTGCGGCTGAATTCCACGGGCGAAACTCTGCTGCCGATGGCGGACGAACTCTTGACCCGCGCCCGACAGATCGAGCAGCAGTTTAGCGAGCCGAACCAGCTGCCAACCCGCTTGCGTCTGGGAGCCAGCGATACCATCGGCAGCTACTTGCTGCCGCAAGTCGTCGCCCAGTTGCTGGCACGCTTTCCGGACCTGCAGATCGAGGTCGGCATCCACAACAGCCAGACCCTGCTCGGGCAGCTGCAACGCTACGAGCTGGATCTGGCGTTGGTTGAAGGAGAAGTACTCGATAGCGAACTGGCGGTGACGCCATGGAGGGAGGATGAACTGTGGATTGTCGCGCCCAGCCACAGCACAACTGCCATGGACTGGCCGACACTGCGGAAACAGCGCTGGATCGTGCGGGAGGCAGGCTCCAGCAGCCGGGTCCAGTTTGAGCAACTGGTGCTGCCGCAGCTGGGTAGCACGCCAGACACCCTGACATTCAACACCAGCGAAGCGATCGTGCAGGCAGTCTGCGCAGGACTGGGCTGCGCCTTGCTCTCCTCGCTGGCCGTCAGCAAGCGGGTCGAGGATGGTATGCTGAGGCGGGTCGAACTGCCGCAGCAGCTCAGCCGGCCAATGACCATTGTCCGGCTAAAAAACCGCTATGCCACACCGCGTACCGTACAGATCCTGCAATGGCTGGCGGATCCGGAGTCCAGCCAGCCAAGATAAGAAAGCGCCGGCACGGCCGACATGAACAAGGCCGGGCGCCGGGCTCAAAGAAAAGCGGCGGCCACCTGTGCCGCCGCTATTGTGTTACCGGATCTGCAAGCGGCCGATAATGCCGTCCAGCTCGTCCAGCGTCGCGTACTCGATAGTCATCTTGCCGCGCCCGCCCTTGGCTGTCCTGATCGCCACTTTGGCGCCCAGCACTTCCGACAGCTCTTCGCACAGCCGAGCCACGTCCGCATCCCGCGGCTTGGCCGCCACCGGCGCGTGCTCAGCGGCGCCGGCCAGGGCCTGCACCCTGCGCTCGACCTCGCGCACCGACCAGCCATGCAACACCACCTGATTGGCCAGCTCCAGTTGCTGCAATGCAGGCAAGGCCAGCAAGGCACGTGCATGACCCATTTCGATCTGGCCCTGATGCAGTAAAAGCTGTACCGGTTCCGGTAAAGACAACAACCTGAGCAGATTTGAAACCGCGCTGCGCGAGCGACCGACGGCTGCAGCAGCCGCATCATGCGTCAGCTCGAACTCCTTGATCAGGCGGGCGATACCCTGCGCCTCTTCAATCGGATCCAGCTCTTGCCGCTGGATATTCTCGATCAGCGCCATGGCCAGCGCAGCTTCATCCGCCACACTGCGAATCACGGCGGGGATTTCGGTCAGCCCGGCTTTCTGGCTGGCACGCCAGCGCCGTTCACCGGCAATCAGCTCATACTCGCCCAGACCGATCTCGCGAACGACCACCGGCTGGATAATGCCCTGCGCACGGATGGAGGCTGCCAGCTCTTCCAGCGCCGCTTCATTCATATGGGAGCGGGGCTGATAACGCCCCGGGCGGATACTGCTGACAGCGAGCGTTTGCAGCCTGTCGTCTGCCGGATCGGTCACGGCAAGGAGCGCGTCAAGTCCGCGCCCCAGTCCTTTGAGTTTGGCCATGTTTCTATTGGATTCCAGCTACTGGCGCAGTTTCCAGACGGGCAAGCAGCTCGGCAGCCAACGCCTTGTAAGCGCGTGCGCCGCGCGAGGAAGGGTCATATACAACGCCGGGCAGACCATGGCTGGGCGCCTCGGCCAGACGGACATTGCGCGGGATAACGGTTTCGAACACCTTGTTGCCGAAATGGGCGGCAAGCTGGCCAGACACCTGTTGCGACAGATTGCTGCGCGCATCGAACATGGTGCGTACCAGACCCAGAATCTCGATCTTGGGATTGACGGCCTGCCTCACCTTGCGCAGGGTGGTCACCAGATCGGACAAGCCTTCCAGCGCATAGTATTCGCACACCATCGGGATCAATACCCCCTGCGCCGCCACCAGGCCGTTGAGCGTCAGCAGTGTCAGCGAAGGCGGGCTGTCGATCAGGATGTAGTCGTACTCGTCCTCGACCTCGGCCAGCGCCTGCTTCAGGCGTGCCTCGCGTGCCAGCTCCTGCACCAGCTCGACTTCGGCCCCGCCCAGGTCTCGCGTAGCCGGCAGCACATCGTAACCGCCCTCAGGCGAGCGTTGGCGCGCTTCGGCCACGGTCGCATCCCCAAGCAGCACCTGATAGATCGTCTGCGTCAAACCGGCTTTCTGAATGCCACTACCCATGGTGGCATTGGCCTGCGGGTCAAGATCGACCAGCAATACGCGCCGCCCCAGCTGCACCAGACCGGTGGCCAGATTGACGCCGGTCGTGGTCTTGCCGACCCCGCCCTTCTGGTTGGCAATGGCAATAATGCGCGCGCTCATCGCGCGACAACCCGCACCAGATGGCGTTCGGCATCCAGCCCCGGCACCATCAGCGGCAAGACTTCCGCCATGGTCACACTCTCCGGCAACTGGGCAATCTCTTCGTACGGATACACACCCTTCATCGCCAGCCACTGCCCATCCTGCGCCAGCAGATGCGGCGTCAGGCGGACAAACTCGGCCAGCTCGGAGAAGGCGCGGCTGGTGATCACATCAAACTTCTGCTCGGGCTGATAGGCTTCGACCCGGCTGGTGATGACTTCTACATTGGCAAGACCCAGTTCGATCACCGCCTGGCGCAAAAAGGTGGTCTTTTTGTGATTTGAATCGAGCAGCACCACCTGCAAGTCCGGGCGGGCAATCGCCGCCGGAATGCCAGGCATACCACCGCCCGAGCCGACATCCAGCAAGCGCTTAAAGCCCGCCAGGTGCGGCACCAGCGTCAGGCTGTCCAGCAAGTGATGGCTGACCATGCGCGCTTCTTCGCGCACGGCAGTCAGATTGTAGGTGTGGTTCCACTTGGCCAGCAGGGCCAGATAGCCTTCCAGTTGCGCAAGCTGTGCATCACTCAGGCCCAGCTTCAGTTCGGCCAGCCCCTGTTTCAATTCTTCAGTATGTGTCATGCCGTCTTCTTATCGCCCAGGCCGCGTTTAAGGTGAACCATCAGCAGGGCCACCGCGGCCGGTGTAATCCCCTGAATACGCGAGGCCTGCCCCAGTGTTTCCGGCTGCTGCTGCGTGAGCTTCTGTTGCACCTCGCGCGACAGTCCGGACACCAGCGAATAATCGATCCCCTCGGGCAGGCGTACGTCGTCCAGCTTGTCCTGACGCGCCAGCTCGTCGTTCTGGCGGTCGATATAGCCTTGGTATTTGACCTGAATTTCTACCTGTTCGGCAACATCCATCGCATCCACCCCCTGCCCTGCCCCGGGCAAGGTCATCAGCAAGGCGTAATCGACGACAGGGCGGCGCAGCAAATCCATCAGGCTATACTCGCGCGTCAGCGCCTGACCGACCACCCGCTCAACCTCACCGGCCGGCGCTTTTCCCGGATGGATAAAGGTGGTGGCAAGGCGTTGCTTTTCGGCTTCAACGGCATCCCGTTTGCGGCAGAAGGCATCCCACTGCGCATCCCCGACCAGCCCCAGCTTGCGGCCGGCCTCGGTCAGGCGCAGATCGGCATTGTCTTCGCGCAACTGCAAACGGAATTCGGCGCGGCTGGTGAACATGCGGTAAGGCTCGGTCACGCCCTTGGTCACCAGATCATCCGACATTACGCCCAGATAGGCCTCGTCGCGGCGCGGACACCAGCCTTCTTCATCGCGGCTGTAGAGCGCGGCATTCAATCCGGCCAGCAGGCCTTGTGCGGCCGCTTCTTCGTAACCGGTGGTACCGTTCAGCTGGCCGGCAAAAAACAGGCCCTTGATTGCCTTGCTTTCGAAGGTGGACTTCAGGCCGCGCGGATCGAAGTAATCGTATTCGATGGCATAGCCTGGACGCAGGATGTTGGCGTTTTCCATGCCCTTCATCGAGCGTACCGCTGCCAGCTGGATATCGAAAGGCAGCGAAGTCGAGATACCGTTAGGGTAGATCTCGTGCGTAGTCAGACCTTCCGGCTCAAGGAAGATCTGGTGGCTGTCCTTGTCGGCAAAGCGGTTGATCTTGTCTTCTATCGAAGGGCAGTAGCGCGGCCCCACGCCTTCTATTTTGCCGGTGAACATCGGGCTGCGATCGAAACCGGAACGGATGATGTCATGCGTACGCTCATTGGTATGCGTCACCCAGCACGGCAACTGGCGCGGATGCATATCGCGCGAGCCACGGAAAGAGAATACCGGCTCCGGCGTATCCCCCGGCTGCACTTCCAGCACAGAAAAATCAATCGTGCGGCCATCCAGACGCGGTGGTGTGCCGGTTTTCAGGCGGCCAACCGGCAGATCCAGTTCGCGCAGTTTTGCACCCAGTACCGACGCGGCCGAATCGCCGGCACGCCCCCCGGTGTAGTTTTCCAGGCCGACGTGGATCTTGCCCGACAGGAAAGTGCCGGCAGTCAGCACCACGGTACGTGCGCGGAACACAAGGCCAATGGCGGTAATGGCACCAGCCACCTGATCGCCTTCCAGCAGCAGATCATCTACCGGCTGCTGGAACAGGGTCAGATTGGGCTGATTTTCCAGCATTTCACGAATGGCAGCCTTATACAGCACGCGGTCGGCCTGGGCGCGGGTGGCGCGCACGGCAGGACCTTTGGATGCATTAAGCGTACGGAACTGGATGCCACCGATATCGGTGGCCAGCGCCATCGCACCGCCCAGTGCATCGACTTCACGCACCAGATGCCCCTTGCCTATCCCGCCTATCGACGGATTGCACGACATCTGACCCAGGGTCTCGATATTGTGCGTCAAGAGCAGTGTCTGACGCCCCATGCGCGCAGCGGCAAGCGCAGCCTCGGTGCCGGCGTGCCCGCCACCGACGACTATCACGTCGAAAGTTGTTGGATAGATCATGATCAATACGGCAAATCTGGCGGAAAACCGGGCATTTTACGGCAAAACATGGCCCCATGTAAGTTATTGATTTGACTGCCGCTATCCGGCGGCAAGGCTTTACCCGAACTTCATCGACCGCGACCGTCTCTTGCCCTGCTACAATCCGCCGATGAATTTCAGCTTTACGCCCATAGGCGTCATCCATTCGCCGTACAAGGAAAAGTTCGGCATCCCGCGCCAGCCCTCGCTGGCCCCGTCGGCACGCATGACTCTGGAGCTGCTCGCGCCTTACAACCATGCCGACACAGTGCGCGGTCTGGCCGATTTTTCCCACCTATGGCTGCAGTTTGTCTTCCATGAAACGGCCGCACGCGGCTGGCGACCGCTGGTGCGCCCGCCACGGCTGGGCGGCAATGACAAGGTCGGGGTTTTTGCCAGCCGCGCCACCCACCGCCCCAATCCGCTGGGTTTGTCGCTGGTGGAATTAATCGGTATTGATACGGGCAGCGGCGTGATCCTGGAGCTGGCTGGCGCCGACTTGCTGGACGGTACGCCGGTACTGGATATCAAACCCTATATCCCCTTTGTCGAGTCGCGCCCCCAGGCCCGCGCCGGTTTTATCGACGGCCCGCCGCCACGCCTGAGCGTATGCTGGAGCGAAAAAGCCTTGGCCGATCTGGCCATCCACCGTATCAAACACCCTGAACTTGCGACACTGGTAGAGGAAATTCTGGCTCAAGACCCGCGCCCCGCCTATCAGGATGATCCCTTGCGCATCTACGGCGTGCGCCTTTATCAGCTGGATATCCGCTTTCGCATTGCCGGCGACATCGTCACTACACTTGAAATTAATGCACTCTGACCGAACTTTGTCAGACAAGCGCATGTCACACCAGCCTCACCCTACAGGAGTAAGACCTATGAGTTCCTACGCGAAGACACTGGTTCTCGCGTTGTCCATGGCATCAATGCTGGCAGCTCCGATTGCCGAAGCGGCCAAACTGGGCAAAAGCAAAAGCTTCGGCATGAAGCGTTCGGCACCGACCCAGAGCTATCAGCAGCCGGCTCGTACCCCGGTTCAGCCTATGGCGCCCGCACAACAACTGCGCAAAGGCCCGGGCGTAGGCACGGCCATTGCCGCTGGCGCCGCCGGTGCTGCTGCAGGTTATATGCTGGGTTCGGCCATGAGCGGAGGCGAAGCCTCAGGCGGCGCCAACGAAGCAGCGGGCTCGGGCATGCCTTGGGGTACGCTGGCCATGCTGGGTCTCCTGTTTGCTGGCGGCATGATGTTGTTCCGCCGCCGCATGGCCAATCAAGCTGCCCCCGCTATGCGCGCCCCGCAAATGGCCGGCATGCCGCCACAGAACATGGCGCCCGCCGCACAGCCGGCACGCTTCGATGGCATCCCGAGCATAGGCTCGGGCCTGCAAGGCGGCGCAGCCGGTGCCATGGCCGGCAGCTACGGCCAGCAACGCCTACCGGACGGCACCGAAGTGCCGGCCTTCCTGCGTCAGGCCAAAGCCACCTTTCTGCATCTGCAAAGCCTGAACTCGCCGGACAATGTAGATGAAATCAGCAAATACATGACGCCGGATCTGTTTGCCGCCATGCGCGAGGACATTCTGTCCAATAGTGGCATGGCCGACTTCCCGCAACTGGAATGCAGCGTGCTCGATGCCGTCACCGAAGGCGGCCGCTATATTGCCAGCGTGCGCTTCTCCGGCACGGTCAGCGAAGACGTCAACGCCGCCACGGTGCCGTTTGCCGAAACCTGGCACTACGTCAAGGACAGCGGCAGTCCGCGCTGGTTGCTGGCAGGCATACAACAGGATTAAGCCTGCAACAAGGATTGCTCCAACGGACGCTTACCAGCGTCCGTTTTTTTACGCACATCATGCAAAAACACCCACGTCATAATTGTGCGTTAGACTGGAACACGGATTGCTACACAGAATAAAACCCGATAAGGAGTTATCCGTTGTCCACCCTCACCCTGCATAGCCACTTCCAGCCCATTTACAGCCTGGCGCACCGCCGCACGGTTGGCGTTGAAGCGCTGTTGCGCGCCGAACAAGCAGGTGTGGCCATTCCGCCACAGCAGGCCTATCTTGATCACGATGACACGCAAAGCCGCCATGAATTTGATCTTCGCGTCAGCACTGAGCATATCCGTCACTTTGCTGCCTCGACCCCGGGCGAAAGCTGGCTATTCCTGAATATTGATGCCAGCACGCTGAGCAGCCTCGCCCGCACCCAAGCCCTGATCAGCATGTTGCAACAAAGCGGCGTACCCGCGGCACGGGTAGTCGTGGAAATACTGGAACATGCACTGGAGGCCGATGAAATCCTGATCGCCGGCAGCCGGCTATTGCGCGAAGCCGGCTTCCTGATCGCCATTGATGACTTCGGCACCGGCCACTCCAATCTGGACCGGGTCTGCTTGCTGGAGCCTGACCTGATCAAGTTTGACCGCAATTTGCTGCGCAGCGCGACCAAGCAAGCCCGCACGCGCAATCTGCTGACCAAGTTGGTGCATCTGGCGCACGAAATTGGGGCATTGGTGGTAGTGGAAGGCGTAGAAACCGAAGCCGATGTGCTGGTCGCGCTGGAGTCAGGCTGCGATCTAATCCAGGGCTATTATGTGGCCCGCCCAGCCTTGCAGCCAGATAGTGATGAAATCATCACCCGTCGTATCGATACCCGCTGGGATGAACTGATGGTGCGTGAACTGATGAAGCGCAAACTGGCACGGCGCCAGATCGAACTGGCGCGTCAGGCTTTTGTACAAAGCGCCATCGCGCTGATGCAGGGCACCAGCTTTACCGACGCCGCCCAGCCCATGCTGACCCTGCCCGATGTCATCCGCTGCTTTTTGCTCGACAGCACCGGACGCCAGATCGGGCGCAATCTGAATACGCGGGAAGCACCGTCACGCGCCAACCCCAAATTCGCTCCGCTAGCCGATACCACGGGCGCGGTCTGGTCACGCCGTCCCTATTTCCAGCATGCAATAGACCAGCCCGGTGTGCTGTATATGAGCGAGCCTTATCTGTCGATGACCGACACCCGCCACTGCATTACCCTCTCGATGGCAATCGAGATTGATGAAGACCTGCATGTGCTATGTGCAGATGTGCTGGTACCGAAGACCATGGGGCTGGCCGATTAGCACCGCCGCACAATAAAAAAGGCATAGCCTGAGGGCTATGCCTTTTTTCACCTACCATGGTACGGATCGTTATTGCCCGGCTACATCCGCAATGTATTCATACAAGGTCACGACCTGCTGCACACCGCTGGTTTCACTGGCGACCCGCGCAGCAGCCTCGCCCTCGGCCCGGGTGACCAGGCCCAGCATATACACCACACCGCGCTCGCTCACGACCTTGATTGCATTGGGCGGGTAACCTTTGCCATCCAGCAGGCGTGCACGCACCTTGCTGGTCAGCCAGGTATCGTTACTGCGCTCGGTAATGCCGCTTACCGGCGCCACAACCAGATAGTTGTATACGCGCTGCACATTAGGCTGCGAACGCGCAATCATTTCAGCACCAGCACGCGCCGCATCCGATGCAGCCTCACCGCTCAGCAATACGGTCCGGTTATAGCTGGTCAGGTTCACATGCGAGGAAGGCAGCTTATCCGCAACTTGTCGCGCAGCCTTCATCTCGATGGACTGGTCATCGACATAGGCACCGCTGGTGCGTCGGTCGGAGGCAACCAGCGCACCGGTTGCGGCACCGCCTGCAACCAGCGCCACACAGCCGGACAAAGTTGCAGCACATACAGAAGCCAGCACCAGAGCACGCAATTTCATCATTCGCCCCCCAGCAACATGCAATCGATCGCATCGCACATGGCATGGATCAGCAGCAGATGCACTTCCTGAATACGCGCGGTACGGCTGGCCGGCACATTCAGATGCACATCATCCGCCCCCAGAATCTCGGCGATCTTGCCGCCATCCTTGCCGGTAAAAGCAATCACCGTCATGCCGCGCTCGTGGGCAGCATAAATGGCCTCGATCACATTAGCCGAATTACCCGAGGTCGAAATCGCCAGCAAAACATCACCCTGTTGCCCCAGCGCGCGTACCTGCTTGGAGAAAATCAGGTCGAAATCGTAGTCATTGCCAATAGCCGTCAGTGCCGAGGTATCGGTCGCCAGCGAGATCGCCGCCAGACCCGGACGCTCTTTTTCGAAGCGGCCCACCATTTCGGCGGCGAAATGCTGGGCATCGGCAGCCGAGCCGCCATTACCGCAGGCCAGAATTTTTCCTTCATTCATCAAACTGGCCACCATGCGTTCAGCAGCCAGTGCTACGCCGGGCGAGAGCGCCTCCATAGACTGCTGCTTGGTCGCTATGCTCTCGAGAAAATGGCCGTTAACGCGGGCGATCAGATCCATACTGTCATTCCTTGTAAGCTCGCGTAAGCACTACGCAATAATGTCTTTGATCCACAGGGGATCAGCTTCGCCCTCGAACACCACCGCATCAAAACGGCATGGGGCATCTATATGTTTCTCCGACAGATAAAGGCTGGCGGCATGCACCAGCCGCGCGCATTTTCTGCCATCTATACTCTGCAAGGCGCCACCGAAGCGGCTGGAAGTGCGTAAGCGTACCTCGACAAACACCCAGTACACCCCCTCGCGCATCACCAGATCCAGCTCGCCACCACGACAATGCCAGTTGCGTTCAACCAAGCGCAGCCCCTGCTTCTGCAAATAGCGCAGCGCCCTGTCTTCGGCCGCCACACCACTGGCGGCTACTGTAATTCGCCCCTGACCCATACCGGCAATGTCCGCTGGAACTGCTGGTCACGCCCCAGACGCAAGTCACCACTGACCCCATCCAAACGCAAACCGCTAAGGTTTTTCTGTACCGCCAAACGCTGTGCCAGCCGGTAGGCATCGATACCCAGTGCATACAAGCGCTCGGTGGCCACCGTCAGAGTATGCGCCGGGCGAGGGTAAGCACGCACGGCGGGGTGATCCGGCATCAATAGCCAAGGCATGTCGACAAAACGCACGCCGGACAAGGTCGGCAGACTCTCGCGCACATTCAGCGTCGACGTGCCATAGGCCGGTAACGCTTGTGGCAGCACGGAACGCGCCAAAGCGGCCTCCGCCCCTGGCAAGGCCAAAAAGACCGAGTCGGACTGAGCCAATGCGGCATCCAGCGCCGCGCCATGCGCCTCATCCATCGCCAGTTGCAAGGGCAAAGCACCACGCTTTATCTGCCAGACCCCGGCAAATGTCTGACGTAAACGCTGCGACAAACCATCTTTTCCATAGATCAGTAAAGGACGCTGATGACCATTGTCTGCCATCATAGCCGCAACCTGCTTAGCCTCGGCATCCACCGATAAGGACAAAGCATAGAGTTTAGGACGCAGCGGCAAACCTTCAAGACTGTTCAGTGCAAGGGTTGGCACACTCACCTGAGTGGCAATGCGGCTGATACCGGTACGAGTCAAAGGGCCGATGACCACATTCGCGCCTTGTGCAATCAGATTTCGGTAAGCCGGCAGCACCTCCGCCTCATCGGAAAAGACGGCTTCAACAACCGCCGCATTGCTGCGGCCATCCACCTCGCGCGCAGCATTAAAGCCCTGGCGCACTACATCGGCCGCTTCACCCAAGGCCGGAGACGATAGCGGCAACAGCAAGCCAATACGTACTTTAGCCGCGGCAAAGCCCGGCAAGGCGGTGTCGGCTATCGGGGCAACAGCGGGAGCACTGGCAGGCTCACGGGCAGGAACTTGGGTAAACGGCACAGAATTCTGCTGCAGAATGTAGTCCGCGCCCTGCGCAGAGACTACACTGGCGGCCATCCAAGTTAACCCACCCAACACCCAGGGAGCCAGAGATTGCAAACATCGCTTGATCACTTGATTCATTCTGCCCAGGAAACGTTGGTGAACGGAACATTATATGTGGTCGCCACCCCCATTGGAAACCTGGCCGACATGACCTTGCGCGCTTTTGCCGCGCTTTCCCGCTGCGATCTGGTGCTGGCGGAAGACACCCGCGTCACCGGTTCGCTGCTCGCTGCTTATGGCATCAGCAAGAAACTGGTCAGTTTGCGCGAACATAATGAACGCGAAATGGCCGAACGCGTCATCGGCTGGCTACAGGAAGGACAGTGTATCGTTCAGGTATCGGATGCCGGCACCCCCGGCATTTCCGACCCCGGCGCACGTCTGGCGGCGGCCGTCTGGCAAGCCGGCCTCAAAGTTTGCCCCCTGCCCGGCCCCTCGGCCGTGGTCACCGCCATGTCCGCCGCCGGCCTTGAAACCGGCCAGTTCCAGTTCGCTGGTTTCTTGCCACCCAAATCCGGCGCCCGCAAAAAACGGCTGGAGAGCTGGTTGCATGCCGACTATGCCGTGATTTGCTATGAAGCTCCACATCGTATTCTCGACTGCGTCACCGATGCCGTCGCCGTCTACGGCAGCGAACGGCGTCTGGTTCTGGCACGCGAACTGACCAAGACCTTCGAAACCTTTATCCGCACCAGCGCCGGTGAACTCCTGGAGATTATCAAGGCAGACAGCAACCAGCAGCGTGGCGAGTGCGTGCTTATCATCGATGCGGCGCCAGCCAAAGAAGAAGAGGATGAAGTACCAGCCGCAACGCTCCAGCTGTTGTCACAGCTGATTGGCAGCATGCCAATCAAGCAGGCTTCGGGCATCGTGGCCGAATTCAGCGGCGTGGCACGCAAAAAACTGTATGAACTGGCACTGGAAATGAAAAAAAACGCCGAGTCTGACGAAAACTGAGTGCAAGCGATTTACATTTCTTGAGCCAGCCGGTAGAATGCCGTCAATCCGAGATGCAGCCCGGATGGTGAAATTGGTAGACACAGGAGACTCAAAATCTCCCGCCGCAAGGTGTGTCGGTTCGAGTCCGACTCTGGGCACCACAAACTGGTTTTAATGCATCAAAGAAGTACAAAAACCCCGATAAACTAAAGTTTCCCGGGGTTTTTTGTCGTCTGCACCTATCCAAATACAGCCAACACGACACGTTTGCTGCGGCCAGCAACTAGCCATCCCGTACAGCACGCGCTGACGGGTTTTTTGTTATATTGCGCAACACACGCCCCCAAGGGAAAAGCCATGCCGCTCCCCGTCCTGTTCGACACCCACTGCCACCTTGATGCACCGGAGTTCGATGCCACCCGTCAGTTGGTCATCAATCAGGCGCATGCCGTAGGTGTCAGCCGCATCCTGATACCTGCCGTTGCCCTGTCCAATTTCGCCTCTACACTGGCGTTACGCCAGCAGGCTGGCTGTTATATCGCCTTGGGGCTGCATCCCGTTTATCTGGATCAACATCTGGATGCACATCTGGAAACGCTGGAGCAGCACATACGCCAGCATCGGCCTGAGGCCGTAGGAGAAATCGGCCTCGATTTCTGGCAGCCCGGCCTGGATCCGGCAAGGCAGGAATGGCTATTTTCCGAACAGTTAAAACTGGCACGGCGCTATGATTTGCCGGTATTGCTACATATCCGCCGCGCCCAGGATCGCGTCCTCAAATACCTGCGCCAGACGCCGGTATGCGGCGGCATCGCCCACGCTTTCAACGGCAGCGAACAGCAGGCACAAGCCTTTATCAAGCTGGGCTTTTGTCTGGGTTTTGGCGGAGCCATGAGCTATAGCGGCTCGACCCGCATCCGGAGTCTGGCAGCAAGCTTGCCACTGGATGCACTGGTACTCGAAACCGATGCGCCCGACATCCGTCCGGAATGGGCACAGGACAGACCGAATGTACCGGCCAATCTGCCCCGCTTCGCCAGCATCCTCGCAGGGCTACGCGACCTGGACACCGCTGAAATTGCTCTGGCTACCACGCACAATGCCTGCCGTGTGCTGCAGCTGTCGTAATACAAAAAGGAGGCCGCGTGAACGCGGCCTCCTTCCCTACTGCTTAAGAGTAGGCGGGTTTTACTTGAAGCGGATCACCACACGGCGATCCGGTGCCAGACATTGGCCCAAAGCCGGCTGCGACTTGATCTGGTTGCACTTGCTGCCGGTCACCGGATCCGCCTTACCCAGACCCTCGGTCTGCAGGCGGTTTGCCGGCACACCCTGGCTCACCAGATAGTCGGCGACCGCGACGGCGCGCGCCTTGGACAGCTTGAGATTATAGGCATCCGACCCCAAACGGTCGGTATAGCCGGTCACACTGATGATGCTTTCCGGCTGCCCTGCCGTCTTGAGTTGCCGGGCAATGCGGGCCAGCTCGGCCTTGCCTTGTGCACTCAGTTGCGACTGGTTGGCTGCAAATGCGACGTCGCCTTTAAGCACAAAAGCAGCTGCCGCCGCTTTGGGCAAGGCTGCAGGGACGGCCACAGGCTTAGGCGCGATTCCGCTCTTGTCAAAGACGGCCGGGCCGACGTACTGGGTATCGCAGACTGCGACTTCTTCATCGCGCGCCGGATCGGCAAAGTCATAGCTTTCAATCGGTTTGAGCTGCAAGCTTTCCAGCAGCTTACCCGAGCCGGCCAGCACGCGCGCCTGCGCCAGCAAGACATCCTGTTCGGCATTCACCACCGAACGCTTGGCGTCATACAGTTCGTTTTCGCTATCCAGCAGATCCAGCAGCGTGCGCTGACCGATATCAAACTGGGCGCGGTAGGCATCACGGGCTTTTTCGGTCGACAAGCGGTGCTGGCGCAGATAGGCAATCTGCTCTTCCAGCTTGCGGGTATCGTTAAACGCGATACGCAGCGTCTGACGCAGATCGCGGCATTCCTTGTCGCGCAAATCGTAGGCGGCATTCAGGCGCTCGGCCGAAGCACCAAGCCGGGCACGGTCTGCCCCGCCGCGAAACAGATTGATATTGAACACCAGTTCAGCCATCTGCCGGTCTTTGCGGTTGAACGAGCCATCCAGATTATCTCCGCGCGCCGTGCTGGCGCGCAGGTCCAGCGTCGGCGAGAACGCACCCTTACGCATATTGACGTCCGCCTTGGCAGCACGCACGTTTTCCAGTGCGGCAAGATAAGCCGGGCTGGTCTTGACGGCTCCGGCAATCAGCTCTTGATCCTTGGGCAGATAGCCTTTCAAGGCCATGGGTTCTGCCATGGCAAGCTGCGGCTCTTCGCCGGTCAGGCGCGCATAGCGTGCCGCGACATCATGCAGATTGGACAACTCGGTTACCAGATTGGACTCAGCCAGCGCCAGACGGCCGCCAGCCTGCTCCAGATCGACCCGCCGCCCCACGCCTGCGCTCACTTTTTCCTGCAACTGCTTGTAGATACTCAGATGGGTGGCGTAATTATCCTGCGCAAACTCAAGCAACTGGCGATAGCGCAATACGTCGACATAAGCGCGCGCAGCCTCCAGCGCCTGGCCTTCACTGGCACCCAAAAAATCGAAATATTTGGCGCGCTGGGTATAGTCCAGCTGCTTGACAAGATTCATGGTCTGCAGACCCTGAAACAGGTTCTGTGTCAGATTGGCCGACCAGCCTTTACGGGTCAGGTCCTGAGTCACTTCAGGGCCGCCTGATTGGGTTGCGGCCTGCGTCGTTTTTTCCTTACCCCAGCCATAACCGGCATCCAGCGTAGGCAGATAGCCGGCACGACCCAAGCCCTGCTCTTCGGCTGCGGCACGGAATTCATGCCAGCGAAAACGCACTTCCGGATTGTTGATGATGGTCTTTTCAACCGCGCTTTTCAGGTCTGCCGCACTGGCAGACAGCGCAGTACCGGAGGCCAGTGCAAATAACAAGGCCAGAGAAGTACGTTTCATGATGAACCTCGACAAGAAGAGTAGGCTATTTCTAAAACAGAATAAACATTTATTTATGCTTAAATTATATACCTTAATGATTTAAATCTGTATAGCATTGAACTTTGCCGCTAAAAATATTTCCAGATGAAGCGACTGCATTCACCAATCAGACGATATCTTCGGCTACATGCCGTGGTATGGCTGCTCCTGGCTGCAAGCACCGCGTCACTGGAGTTGCCCGCTGAACAGGCTGCACGACAGTATGGCAGCCAGTCCTTGGCACTTTACCGCGACTGGACCAGCATGCTGGCGCCACTTGGCCAAACGGATGAAATGAGCAAATTAAAGACGGTCAACCAGTTCATCAATCGTCGCATCCGCTTTGCTGATGATGTCGCGATATGGCAACAAAGCGACTATTGGGCCAGCCCGCTGGAAATGTTTGCCAAGGGCGCAGGGGACTGCGAAGACTTTGCCATTGCCAAATACATTTCCCTGCGCAGCAGCGGTATTGAAGCCACCAAACTGCGCCTGACCTATGTCAAGGCACGCATCGGCGGCCCGGACAGTAATGTCAGCCAGGCACACATGGTACTGGCCTATTACCCCAGCCCCAGTGCAGAACCTCTGGTTCTCGATAATCTGGTCAGCAGCATACTGCCCGCATCGCAACGCAATGACCTGACCCCGGTATTCAGCTTCAACACCGAAGCACTCTGGGCCGGCAATACCCGTAGCAGCGTTGACCGCCTCACACGCTGGCGTCAGGTAACGGAACGTATGCGCAAAGACGGTTTTGTTTTTTGATCTATCTAAACGAGCACATCATGACTCGACTTTCCCTTAGCCAACGCCTCTGGATCTTGTTGCTGCTACTGGTTTTTCTGGCGCTTAGCACTTCGCTGACCGCCAACCTGTTAGGTGCACGCAACTATCTTGAACAGCAACTAACCGCACAGAATGCAGATACCGCCAACTCGCTGGCACTGATGATTACCCAGCAGCAGGCAGATCGCGCCATGGCGGAGACACTGATCAATGCCAGTTTCGACCAGGGGCACTATCGCCGGATACGCTGGACAGGAGCAGATGGCGGCATCCTGCTCGAGCGCAACAACCTTGATAGCGAGTTATCCGCCCCGGCTTGGCTGCCACGTCTCCTCGCCCTGTCCCCGCCACCGGGACAGGCGAATATCAGTAAAGGATGGTTGCAAGCCGGTACACTGGAGGTGCAAAGCGATATCGCTTATGCCTATGCCTCTCTATGGCGCAGCATGCTTTACACCGTATTGGGCCTGCTATTGGCCGGCCTGCTGACCGGCCTCATCGGCTCGCTCGATATCATCCGCATCCGCCGCCAGCTAGACCAGGTCGTCGAACAGGCTAAAGCCATCAGTGAGCGCCGCTTTATCCGCATCCAGGAACCCGCCATCCCTGAACTATCCAGAGTGGCACAAGCGATGAACCAGATGGTCGAGCGCCTGCAAGGCTATTTACATAGTTTGAGCAATGAAATCGAAGCATTACATCTGGCGCATGACACCGATGAGGTCACCGGCATCGCCAAGCGCAAGCAGTTAGAGCGTGCTCTGGACAACCTGCAAAACACCGAAGGAGAAGATTTACACGGCCAGTTGCTATTGTTGCGCGTGGCCGGGCTCTCCGAGATGAATGGCCGCATAGGCGGTCAACATACCGATAATTTACTGAAAAGGTTTGCCGCAGAACTGGCTCAGGCCGCCACCTGCCATCAAGGCGCCCTGGCGGTGAGGCTGCGTGGCGCTGATTTCGCCCTGCTCTGCCCCGAACTAAGTCCGAATGATGCCGACACCCTCGCCCGCACGCTATTACAACAATATGCCCGCTATCCGCAGATGGGTTTATGTGATCAGCAGGAAGTCGCGCATATCGGTATAACAAGCTTCAATGGCCAGGATAAGCTCAGCGATATCCTGTCTCAGGCCAGTCAGGCGCTGGCACAAGCTGTTGCACAGGCACCCAATAGTTTCTGCCGCCTGGATCACGCCGTGGTCCACATCCATAGCGAACAGAACTGGCGCGAAGCCATTGAACAAGCATGCAGACAGCGTTTATTGCGCCTTGACTGGTATCCGGTCGTCGATGCAACAGGCGGCGTGTTATGGCAGGAAGGCATGCTGTATCTGCCGGCAAGCGAAAGTGCAGCCAAGGTCAGCGCCCTGCGTCTGCTATCGCATAGCCTGCGCCTGGGCATCAGCCAGCAACCGGATCTCGCTGCACTAGAGCAGGGATTGCAATATGCACCCGGCCCATGCATTGCCATCAATGTCTCTCCGGCCTCGCTTGCCCACCCGGACTTCAACACCCAAGTACACCACCTGCTAAACAAGACGCAGGGCATCAGGGTTAATTTCGAGTTTCACGAAATGGCTCTACTCGCACACTGGCCGGCTTTTCTAGCGTTCAGTCATAGCATGCAGCAAAAAGGCCATCGCTTAGGTGTGGAGATCATCGGTCATGACCTGAGTCTGGTTGCGAAGCTAGCCGAGGCCGGTATTTCATATTTGGAGCTGGATGGGGTACTGACGCATGGCATCCACCAGGATCAAGGACAACAAGCCGTCGTCAAAGGGCTACTGCAAATGACGACGCTTATGGGCATTAACCTGCTGGCCAAAGGCATAAGCGATCCGGCCGATGCCCGCAAACTGACTGAATTAGGCATCTACGGTATGACGGGACCTGCGGTCAAACTACATAATGATGAATACAGCTTAAGTAGCCAGCGCAGCTAAAAACAAAAAGCCCGACTCATCGAGTCGGGCTTTTTGATATGGGCTTCTGGCGGTGTCCTACTTTCACATGGCGAATGCCACACTATCATCGGCGCTAAGGTGTTTCACGGTCCTGTTCGGGATGGGAAGGCGTGGGACCACCTCGCTATGGCCACCAGACATTAACTTGTCAAATTGTAGAAACCGAAATTAAACACCCAGACCACTTCTTTCTCTGGATGCCTTGGTAGAAGTATTGCTTCGCAACTCTGCTTATCTTAGCAAAGCCACTCAAATGATAGGATCAAGCCTCACGAGCAATTAGT